>NZ_JFHL01000016.1 GCF_003664995.1 Mesotoga sp. BH458_6_3_2_1
AGGGCTTCTTTCCTAATCCATTCTTTCGTCGAGAAGTTCCTCAGGCTTTCAATAAGCCTATCTATCTGGCCGCTGTTCTGAAGATCATCTACCCTCCCCAGATTAACCAGAACTTTCTGTCTAGTCTTATTCCCCACTCGTATATTCTCTACGAGCTGCAGGTAACTCCTGGTGGAACCGTCCTTGTTTTTGAAGTGTTTCAGTCTAAGAAACATGGCACCTATATTATATCACTATAACTAACTATAAGTCAAGCAATAACAAAGTTACAAGCAAACCCACATGGCACCGCATTTCAAAAACGATTCCAGTGTCTACCACGAACTTATGCACCTCTCAGAACTTATTCCTACCATTTATTCACTTTTGCTGTCAAAGTTGAGTCTGACGATATCTCTTTCCAACCGTCACCGCTATTTGTCACCACGTAGCCAATCGCCAAACCTTGACACCATACTCGGCCGGTGATAGAATTTACTGTGCGGATGCGTAGCTCAGCGGAAGAGCGCTTCCTTCACACGGAAGAGGCCACAGGTTCAATCCCTGTCGCATCCACCAGAAGGAAAAGGGAGTCATTTAGACTCCTTTTTTGCTTTTCTTCTAGGTTTTTTTGGTTTCTCTTGCTGTTTCACGAATTTCACTTCATAAGAAGTCGGAATCGGCCATGTAAAACCGACTGAAATTTCTCTTTTAAGAGTTCTCCCCAGGTTTTTCTGGTTATCGGGAGTGAGGATTCCCGACATGTTTTGATACACTTGAACAGCTGCCCCGCTAATAGTCTCATCCTGAAAACCTCTCGTAAGGTCCTTCAACAATCTCTGATATACAGCCCTAGGAGATTCAATTCTTCCCGTGCCCTTACAGATCGGACATGAAGAATATAGTTTGGATCCGATGGCAGCTGTCGATCGCTTTCTAGTCATTTCCAGAAGTCCCAGTCTAGTGAATCCCATTATCATGGTTCTTGCCTTGTCTCTTTTGAACTCACTGGTAAGACTGCCAATTACTTTCTGTCTATCCTCATCGCTCTTCATATCTATAAAGTCAATAACAACAATTCCTCCGATGTTTCTCAATCTCAGCTGTCTTGCTATTTCCGAAGCCGCTTCAAGATTAGTATTCAATGAAGTCTCAGATACGTCGTTTCCAGAGATATTACTGGCCGAGTTTACGTCGATTACAGTCATTGCTTCCGTTCTATCTATATAGATATTCCCTCCTCCAGGTAAGGGAACCATTCTGGTGTAGAGAATCTTCATTTTCTCATACACTTCTTCAGATGCGAAAGCGTCACCTTCAACGTACCTTACAACTGGTTTAAAACCGGATTTAAACTTGCTGATTCCTGCGACGACATCGTGCCAGAGCTCCTCGGAGTCAACCACTATTTCCTTTGTGTTTTCAGTAAGCCTCTCTCTGAGTATATATTCGACAAACGATGGCTCCTCGTAGAGAATCTTTGGCTTTCTGCTCCTCCTAAACGTCTCATTTATCTGATTCCAGTTACTACGAAGACTTTCTAGCTCTTCCTTTATAGTCTCCTCGCCCACACCAAAAGCGGCTGTGCGAAATATCACACCCTCTTTGTTTTCAAGAACGGATTTTGCAACCTCAGTTAGTCTGTGCCTTTCTTGCTGTTCGGATATCTTTTTAGAGATGCCGATGTGTTTTGAGAATGGGGTATAGACAAGACTGCGACCTGGAATACTAACTTTTAGAGTTATCTGAGGACCTTTAGATCCAATTGGGTCTTTGCTAACCTGGACAAGGACCTTGTTGCTCTTTTCCAATTTGGATTGTCCGGATGCATCCTTGAACCTAAGAAAAGCGTTTCTTCCAATTCCAATGTTCACAAATGCCGCTTCTAGACTGGGAACGACATTCTCCACCTTACCCAGATAGATGTTCCCTGTAACGCTCTCGCTGTCCATGTCTTCAAAGAAGATTTCTTCTAGCTGATCGCCATCCAGCGAAGCTATTCTCACCTCATCTTCGATTCGACTGAAGACTATGGTCTGCGTTCTGTTATTATTTATTCTTGCCACCGCCCTTTCATTTCTATAGACAGAACTAGATTTCAGTTTTTATACAACCAGTATATCTCATCGAATAATAAAAAAAGCGGGCCACCTTCAGGTGGCCTTCCGCTATTCATTCATTTCAATTATTCCTATGGATCCATTCTTTCTGGTATAGAGAACATTCACTTCATCTGTGTCGATATTCCTGTAGACGAAAAAAGTGTGGCCTAACATCTCCATTTGAAGCACGGCCTCTTCCTCGGTCATAGGTTTAATAGTGAACTTTTTGCGTCTTGTTATCATTGTGGAGTGGTCTTCCTCAAACTTGGAGGGGATTGATTCGAGGTTTTCCTTAAGGCCGTTTTTGTGCTTGTAGCGAGTTCTCTCTTTGAACCTCTTTATTCTTCTCTCAAAGGAATCAGATGCCGAATCGATGACTGTGTAGAAATCACTGCCCTTCTCTTCCACACGAACCATCACGCCTGGCAAATGAGCAGTTGCTTCAATTTTGTAGAAAGCTCTTTCCTTCGAGAGCCTGAGATCCATCGAAATTAGCTTCTCCTCGTTGACAACTTTCGACACTTTTGAGAACCTCTTGTCGATGTAGTCTTTCATGGAGTCTGTTACAGTTACGTCTTTAGAGTAAATGTTGTAATCCATGATAACCCTCCTCTCGCGTGATGTGACTCAAGTTGCGTTATTACATGTTATCACAATATCAAAGACCGTTACAGTGAACCGGGAACATGGTCCTTCGTGGGAACCTCTCTCTTGCTTTTGATTTGTAAAAGCTCTACTGAGCTGAGATTATCCCATCCGTTTTTTAGAAGGGAAGCGAGTTGAACCGGAAGTAACTTGAACCTGTCAAGTTCATCAATTATTACCCACTTCGCATCGACTAGAGTTGGGATTCCCTGATTATCTGGATCTGACCCCAGCTTCAGCTTTCCTGAGACATAATCGCAGGAGAATATCACCTCCATAAGATTTTCACTTTTGAATTCCAAAAGCGCAATGACAGAGCGTGGGGAAACCACTACTTCAGTCTCCTCCCTTATCTCTCTCTTGATTGCATTGAAAAGATCTTCGCCTGATTCAACGAAGCCGCCAGGGAAACACCAGAAGGGAGGTCTGCCGTGATGCTCATGACGAACAAGAAGAACGGATTCGTCTTTAACGATAAGTGCTCTTACTTTAATACGATGTGTATTCTTCATATGCACACCTCGACCATACCTCAACTCAAGTATATCACCTCTTCGTTCGTTGATTGATATAATCTGAGATGAGATAGGAGGTCATGGAATGCGCTACTCAAGAGTTAGAACAGTTACAACTGTTGGTTTGAAGGTTTTGGACGTTCTTGTTGAGCTGGATATTGACAGCAGGGCAATCATCCAGGAAATGGACATTGTAGGTCTAGGAGACACCGTTATCAAGGAGAGCAAGAAGCGGGTGAAGAGTGCCGTCAAGAATTCTGGGATTGAGCTTCCAAATGGAAGGATAACTGTTAACCTCGCTCCTAGCGATGTGAAAAAGGAGGGTTCTTATCTTGATCTCCCTATAGCTGTTGGACTTCTCAAAGCCACTTCGAAAATCAATGCCGATCTATCAGACTTTGTCTTCTTTGGAGAGCTAGGTCTCGATGGAAGTTTGAGGCGAGTAAGGGGAGTATTGCCGATTTTGCTTTCACTTTCAAGAAGGGCAAAGGATATGAAGATAGTACTACCTGCTCCGAACAGACAGGAGGCTTCAATAGTAGAGAATTTGACGATATTTACGGCCGATAATCTGAATGATCTGGTTGGTTTTCTAAACGGGTATACAGAGAAGGAGCCCGTCGTCTATTTGCAACCGGAGCTTGGTAGTGTGAATGGGCCGGACATGTCTGAGATCAAAGGTCAGGAATTTGCCAAAAGAGCTTCCGAAGTCGCCGCTGCAGGCGGTCACAATATCTCTCTTCGAGGTTCACCGGGATGCGGCAAGACGATGCTTGCCCGTAGGATTCCGTCCATTCTTCCTCCCCTTACTATGGAAGAGGCCATCGAGACTACGATGATTTACAGTGTTGCCGGTCTTCTCGGAGAGAAAGGACTGATAATGGAGAGGCCTTTCAGATCACCGCATCATACTGCATCAACTACGTCCATTGTCGGAGGAGGCAACGACGCAAGACCGGGTGAGATCAGTCTGGCTCATAATGGAGTATTGTTCATGGACGAGTTTCCGGAGTTCAGAAGAGATGTTATTGAGGCTCTCAGGCAGCCGCTGGAGGATGGAGTAATTACAGTGGCAAGGGCAAAGCTGACTGCAACATATCCAGCAAGGTTCATGATGGTCGCTGCTCAGAATCCCTGTCCCTGCGGCTGGTACGGAGATAAGACAAGAGAGTGTACATGCTCTTGGTATGACATACAGAGGTACAACAGAAAGATCTCAGGTCCAATGGAAGATAGAATAGACATCTTTGTGGATATGCCGAGACTCGATTTTGACAAGTATATGGAAAACTCGACGGCAGAAAGCTCGGACGAAATTCGAAAGAGGGTCATTGCGGCAAGAAAGAGACAGTCGAAAAGATTTGATGGGATGAGCATATTTTCGAATAGTCAGCTCGGCCATGCTTTGCTGAAAGAATACGTGCCGCTCGATGCTGCATCGAGATCACTTCTGTCGGCGGCCATGGATAAGATGAAATTAACTGCAAGGGCCATTGATAGAGTTCTTAAAGTAGCACTTACTATAGCCGATCTCGAAGAAAGTAAAGTCGAGGCCAGGCACATTGCAGAGGCTTTGCAGTATCGAAGAAAGACCTAGAGTTCATCGCTCTAGGTCTTCTTAAGAGATCTGACCAGAAGAAAACTGAATGGGATGACGAACAAAGAGTAGACAAGCACCGACGTGATTCTTTCAAAGTTTGGTAGATAGACCCATGTTGCAATACCGATTAAGAACAGATAACTGAGACCGAACCATCTGTATCTTGCAGAAAGCTCCGTGCAAATAAGAATCACAATGCCGGGCAGCATTTCTATTAGACCGACCGTAGAAAAACCGTGAGAAAGAAGAGCAAATCCCACAAATATCAAACCCACCGATCTTCCGATGATTGAAACCGACTGCCTTCTCTCCAGAGTGAATCCAGAAAAAAAGACGGCTTTTGCAACAAAAGGAATAAGGATGAAAGAAATCGCACCGTCGATCGTAAGGGTGTATCTCATTCCAATGTAGAAGATGGCTAAAACGAAGCTTATTCCTAAAGCTATGTTAGATGAAAGGTTGTCAATCGCCTTCTCTCTTTCGTCAAATCCGGGAATTAATCGGAGCATCCTAAGTGAAGGAAAGAGAAAGAGCCCAAGCAAGAGCAGAGAATACCAGCTTCCTGCTGTCCTAATGAGAGAAATTGATAGAATAATTACGAAGACATCAAATATCAAGATAACCGTTTTAAGTACCAACCTGATCACCTTCTTCTAGTTCAAACAGTTCCTCGACAGTACATTGAAGGATATTTGCGAGCTTAAGAGCAAGTTTAACTGAAGGGTTGAATTTTCCCTTTTCAACTGCGATTATTGTCTGCCGGCTTACTCCGGCCAATCTTGCCAGATCGTTCTGTGTTATATCGTGATTCACAAATCTGAATTCCTTCAGCCTGTTCTTCAAATCATCACCTGAGATAAGTGTATATAATTCTTTACATAATGTCAAGTATTATATACATTACATCTCTGTGACTCTGCTTTCTCAGACAAATTATAACGTTTGAAGAAAAAAGCAAAGAGTTTCTCTTGTCACAACTAATAAGCCACAATATTGTACTAGATTGTTTTTGAGATGTTCAGGGGGTGAGTATATGAAATCTGGGATCTTCGAAAAAATTGATCTTGCTCTTAAGTCTGTCAATCCTCGTTTGTCGAGGGTCTTTCTACCATGGATAGTGAAAAACCCAAGATACATTCGTGGTTCTACAAGACTTTTGGAAGCGTTCAAAGAATCCGAGTCGGTACGAGACTCTCTACTTCAGGAAGGATTGGTTGTTCCTCCAATAATGATAATAAGCATCACGAACAGGTGTAATCTCAAGTGCAAGGGATGCTTCGCAAGTACACTTGGCAACTCTGGAAAGGCTACTTACAGCAAGAGGACTATGGACAGCGCAGATTGGTACAGAGTGATTGATCAGGGCAGAGAACTTGGAGTTTTCACTTTTCTTGTCGCGGGGGGCGAACCATTCATGCTTCCAGACCTCGTCGATATATGTGGCAGGAACGATGACAGAATCTTCGTCATATTTACGAACGGAACTACCCTGGATGGTGGAATATTCGATGAACTAAGAAAAACGACTAACACGGCGGTTGTCGTAAGTGTTGAAGGAGGAGAAGAACTTACGGATGAAAGAAGGGGAGAAGGAGTTTTCGCAAAGGCGGTTCGCTTTCTCGAAGCCTTGAATGAGGTTGGAGTTCCCGGTGGCATTTCCGTGACTATAACGAGAAGGAATTTCCGTTTCTGGAGCGATGAAACAAACCTTGACTTCTTCATAAACAGAGGCGCGAAATTGGCCTTCTTCACGGAGTACATCCCAACAGGTGAAGTGGGAGCCAGTGTAGTTTCCAGAAGCCCGATGGGAGATCTGAGCGTAGAGACCTCATCAGAGCAGTTCGCGATTCTAACAATGGAGGAGCGAAGCCATTTCAGGAAGAGAATACTTGACTACAAGGCAAAGAAACCAATCTTCATTGTTCACTCTCCAGGAGATGAAGAACTGTTTGGTGGCTGCGTATCTGCCGGAAAGGGATTTGTTCATGTGAATCCCTATGGGGACCTCACTCCGTGTCCGGTTTCCGATATTGCAACGCACAATCTTCTCAATTCTTCACTGAAAGAAGGTCTAATGAGTCCTCTATTCAAAGAGATTCGCGAAAACGAAGGAATGTTGGAAAACGGAGACGGACCCTGCGCATTGTTCTCTCACCAGAAGGAAGTGGAGGAGCTTCGCAGAAAACTCGGGGCTTACAAAACAGGACTCTAATCCTATAGCTAACCTTGAGAATATCGAAATGTGGTGAGTATGACGCCGGAACTCTTCTTTCTTAAATGAGTTATAGCTCACTAAAAGAATATAATCTATTTGAAAGAGCTAGAGTGGTCTCTTTGAGGGGAGGTGAAATAGTGAAAGCAATTGCCTTCAATGGAAGTCCAAGGATGGAGAGAGGCTACACTTCAAGACTTTTGTCTTCGCTCTTAAAGGGCATCCAAAGCGCGGGATACGATACTGAACTCTTCTATACAAACACTTTTTCACCACTCCCCTGTACTTGTGGAAGTATGCACTGCTGGGATATAGAGCCGGGAATCTGCTGCATGAAGGATAGTATGCAACCGATTTATCAGAAAATCAAAGAATCTGAGATTCTCGTACTGGCAGCTCCAGTTTACATTCCGTTGCCAGGAGAAATGCAGAACCTTATAAACAGGCTGTGTCCTATGATAGATCCCGTACTCAGCATTGTTGATGGCAGGACTAGAGCCAAGCTGAGAGCCGGCTGGAAGACAGAGAAGATTTTGCTGGTATCTACAGGCGGCTGGTGGGAAAAGGAGAACTTTGACACTCTTATAAGAATCGTACGTGAACTGGCGGAGAATGCAAGCGTAGTGTTTTCCGGCGCTTTGATCAGGCCTCATGTTCACCTAATGTTTGACAGGGGAGATCCAACAGATGAAGGAAAAGAGATACTTCTAAAAGTCGAGGAGGCGGGCTGCGAACTTGTAAGAAAAGAGACAATAGACGATGATCTTCTGAAATTCATTAGCCGACCGCTGATCTCTCATGAGACATTCGTCGAAATGTGGAACAGGTGACGATTCTGCGGGAAAACATTCATGGATCTACATGGGACACATTTTCTTTGGGGAACTCAGTAAGGGTTGATAGAAGTTAGTGCTTCATGTTCGACAAGTGATAGTTTTCTGGTAATTCTTGTATCATACGTTATGAGATCTCTCATGGGCACATAGCTTGTAGATATTACTCTTGGTTGCATATTCACGCAGACTATTACGCATAGAAAAAGAACAAAGCGATCATGAATTCTGATCTGCATATGTCGAAGGGGGATTCTTCGAATAGTTGTTTAACTGTTATTCTTTCGACTTATCCATTAGGTGTGTTGTCCGAAGTGTCGCACTGCTGATAACTCTTGCTGGCCGTTTCGGTCATCGGAGAAAGGATTCAACTGAAGTAATACTGATGTTCCTTAGGTGCTCTAACGCAAACTTCATCTATCGTCTAGGGGCTTTCCACTGAAGAAAACAACCTGTTTTTCGAGATGTGAGCATATTGCTTCTACATCTTCGAGCTCTACTCTGTTTTCTGCTTCACGCTCAGGGTGAAAGGCGAAGCGCGGGTCCATATGAACGATTACGCGATCACGGCGATTCTTGAGTCTTACTATTCTGTTTGCCAGGAGAGCTTCTTCCTTCTCAAAGTCATCGAGAACACTATAGAGCTCTCTTCGAAATTTTTTGGGACAGCCCTGCCGAATGTATTCACGGAAACTCTTCATTGTGAATCCGCTGTTCCTAACGAGCTTCGAAGCTCTAATGACAACGCTTTCGAAGAGTGAGCTTCTTATGACACTGTCACTTTCAGATTTGAAGAGCTCTATTTCCACCCTCAGAAGCTTCGTCTCATCCCTGAGAACTCTATTCCTCACTAAATAGCCTTCTAGCTTTTCCGGTTTGATAATCGAAAATAAGTCCATACACAATTATAGCTTTTTGTCGAAAGTGGACTGAAGATGAAAAAAGCGGGCTACTGCCCGCTTTTCAGTATGAAAGAGTCTCTTTAAGGAGTCCAGGTAATATAGCGCATCGGTTCCTGAATAGAGCCAGCGGCCGAGCGCTCTGTAAGGGTCCATGAAGTACTGGACGGAGTGACCCCCTTAATTGCCGTGTAGCATTTGTAGAACAGAGCCGGCAATGAGTCTATTGATTTGGCAGCAGCATACGCAGTCACTTCCGGCCAATGAGCATCACTTGTGTAGTAAGCTAGTTTCTGCAGGAAGTCCCCTGACCACTCAACATACATATCGGTAGGATTGTGATCTGCGTATCCGCCCGCGCTATCCCAATCTGGGTATGCGCTCTTGGCAGCGGTAGTTGTAGTGATTATCATCTCGATGTTTGCTGGAGTTACTCCACCGGATTTCAGACCTTCAAGCCAGCTACCAGCATGGCAGGATTCGATGATTATGCAGAACTTCACGTTCGAATGTTCAAGGATATAGCTTCTCAACTGACTCGCGTAGAAAGTTGTTCCTCCAAGATTCATCAGGTTAGTGTTTCCATGTGCGATGAAATAGAGAGTAATGTAGTTTACCTTCTCTGTCGTTAAGAGATCATTGATAGCAGCTTGAACGGCAGTCCAGTTTGGAGCGGCTTCACCCGCAACATACTTCACGTCACGCACTCTGTCAGCATCCATTATGGCCTTGAAGGCATCAGACATTAGGTTTCTAACGTCACGAGCCTGTGCATACAGATTCTGAGTCGGAGTTAGTCCACTGGTTATTACAGCTCCCTTTATCCTTAGAAATCGGACAATCCAATCGATATCTATTACTGTGATTATAGGCTTAATAATCTTCCATTTATCCCAAATAACTGCGGTGGCATAGACTTCCCTGTCGCTCATCGCTGTAACTATATTTCCATTTAGTGTTGGCCAGCCTTCAGTGTCTTCTTCGAAAATAATCTGGCCACCTTTAGAGATAACGACAAGTTTTCCAGGGTGATCATAGAATGCTCCTGGTGCTTCGTCAAGATAGAAAAAATAGCCAGCCTGATTAATCGCTTGCAGCTGGAACTGAAGCTGTTGCCCTCCGGCTGTCTCAGAACCGATGACGTCTCCCTCTCCCACTTCACCCAGGAGAAGTCCGGTGAATGGACCCTCAGGTTCTCCTTCGGATTCTATAAACTGAATGAACTTCTTCGTGGCAGCGGCAACGGGATCTTTTGGGATACAGGAAGACAAGATTAGGAGAACCACTAAAGCAGCGAATAATACTGTAATTATCTTCTTTAGCCGCATAGTATCACCTACCCCTCATGCGGAGATTACGTTTTCCTATACGGACTATATGTTATTAAGTCATTTTGCACCCAATTATATACTCTGTTAGTGCATACAGATTATGACCGGTTACTGATTCAACTATTACAATTTAGATTAACAATATCTCATTTTGTGTAGCTAAAGGCATGTACTGTAGGGAAAAGTAGTGGAAAAGAAATCGAATGTGAAGTCAAAGCAAACGAACAGAAAAGAATCTACATGAAGCGATTTCATAATTAAAAAGAGGGTGTTTCCACCCTCTTTTTCTTATTGATTCAATCAGTAATACTCAATTTCCCGTGTCTCTTCTTCTTCAATCATTGCCGTCTCTTTCCAGGTTTCGTTTTGGAGCTCCGCGATATCCATAACATAGTAAGCAACCTTATGTGTATAGTTGCCCGCGGAATCGTATTCATATTCATAAACAACGGCTTCTTTCTCTTCACCAAAACTACTGTCAGATACTCTAAGAACAACGTCACCCATTTCGTTGTACTCAAGAGTAGATACTATTGGTTCGGGTTCTGTGCCTGGTTCAGCGAACATGTACATATACTCCAGCTCTCTAACGCTCTGGTTCTTATCATTGTACTCGAAAATGGTCTTTGTAAGGACCATTCCCATCATTCCAAAGGATTCCTCAACCAGATTTCCGTTGTCATCGTATTTCATCGATATGGTCATCTCGATTTCCTGCCCCTCGCTCATTCCACTGATCTTCTGAGCGACTAGTCTTCCCGCTTCATCGTATTCCATAACCAGATTGGAGTCACCTTCAGAGTCTTCAACGATTATTCCGGCTATTCTTCCGTTTTCGACCTTTATTTCGTCGACGTTTTCCTCAACACCATTCTCTCTTCCAGACACAGAAAGTAGTTTTCCATTGGCGTCGTAATTGAAGAGTATCGCACTCTGCTCATTACCGTCTTTATCATATTCAATCTGCGAAACAAGACTGCCGTTCGCGTTGAAGGTAAGAACACTGTATCCAGACAGGACGAATTCCTCATCGATTCCCAGATCCATTTCGTTCTCCGGGTATAGTATTTTCGCTGACTTAACGGGTCCTCTTAATCCGAAATCCTCGGTGCTCATAGGAATCATAAACTCTGATTGTCCAAGAGCAATCACAGAGAAAACCAGCAAAACCAAAAATAGAGAGATTCTTTTCACTGCTACACCTCCATGTGCAAAGTTACTATAATCATACAGGAGTTGGATGAAAACGGTATCACTTATCTCCCCTATAGGCGGTATTATGATTGAAGATTTCTTTGTCGATAAGCCCTCTTCTGAGGAGTCAAAAGGGATTATGGAGAAGATGTATCACTCGATTCCCGAATCGAGCAATGGTAGGTATTCGCTTTCAGAACTCAGGCCGATTGAGGAAGTCTACTTTGATTTTCTTAAGAGAGGCGATAAATTGCTTGTCTTGAGAGTCCAAGGAGAGATAATTGGGCATGTCCACTTCGGGCCACAGAGGGACGAACGGTTTTCTTCGAATTTATCTGGACACATCTATGATCTATATGTCAAGAAAGAGTACAGAGGAATGGGAGCAGGAAGAACTCTTCTTAGGTCTGCTTTAAAGGAACTCAAGCCTTTTTTTCAGAAGATTACCGGCAATACTTATAGATTCGGGACTGGATGGCATATGCTGAAAAGTGAGGGTTTTAGCGAAAAAAGAATTACCTTGAGTACCAATAAATGACTCGCAGACTCTAGGACAAATGCCTTCGAAATCTTTCGCGGTCTTCCTGAAGATCTTGGAAAAGTCTTTGTCGAAATCTCCTCTTCCCCCTCGCTCGTAGAAAATCAGCTTCAAATGACGTCAAGTGAACTATTCTTCAATCTGAATGAAATCATGGACTCAGGAGGTAGAATTCTAATTTGCCGGCAAGATGAAGAAACGGTGGGAGTTCTAATCTATTCTGTCTTCGAAGATATTATGACTTACAGTCTTCTTGGATCTATAGAGTTTGTCTTTGTCAGCAAACGTTTTCGTCGAATGGGCATAGGAAGAAACTTACTTTCTTTCCTAAATGAGTACCTATCAATAAGCGGGGTTGAAGAGTCATTCTTTGAATGTGCATTTGAAAGCGATTATCATCTTTGGTCTGAAGCCATCGGTATGAAAGAATTCTCAGTTCTTCTTGAGAAGAAGCTGGGAAACCAGGAAGAGAACAGGATTCTTCGATAAGAGATGATGGTTTACATACGAATTTGGATCCGTAACACGCTGATTTTGCCTAATTTGAGGGATTTAAAGCTGATGCTATAATTGATAAGTCAATCAAACTAGAGGAGAATCTCCCTTGCATAATAAACGTCTTCCACTCTTGCTGACATCTCTGTTAGTGTTCTTTGTGATGTTCGGTTTTGGCTTGCTCTTACAGCTGAAGCTAAGAGAGCTTGGGGCCTCACTTCTTATGGTTGGGCTTCTTACAACAGTAAGAGGAGCTGTGGAGACTTTCGGTTCTCCGGCCTGGGGAGCAATATCTGACGGACTTAAGAAACGAAAACTCCTGATGATATTACTCGTACTCACGCCGGCCCTTCTCTACTTTGCTTATTCAGTAATTGAGATTCCCATAGTATTCATTCTCTTTTCTTCATTGATTGCTTTCTTCACCGCCGGGTTCGAACCCATAGCAATGGCTCTGAGCACAGAACATTCACGGGATTCGGTCAGAAATACTTCAAGAGAACTGTCGATATTGAATACTGCAAATTCAACTGGAATGCTAACTGGCAGAATTATGCTCTCGATTCTTCTGATCTTTTTCACTGTGAGTCAGGCTATTAACTGGTATGCTTTTGTTGCCCTAATTGCTGTCATACCTGTACTTTTTTTGAATGAAGAGGAACACCTCGTCTCTCGTAGAAAGGGCTTCTTGAACAGGTTGTTTCCCTTGAAAGAAGATTCTACGCCTCTCTGGGAAAATGGACTGTGGGCAGTTTATGCCGGCACTTTCTTGAGACAGCTCGGAACGGCCGGAGCCACTTCGATAATTGCAATATATATGACTGAAAGAATTGGCTTGTCAGGAGCGGCTACGGCAATTATCACTTCGATAAACCCTTTTATGCAGATCTTTTCTCATATCTTCTTCGGAAGGGTGATATCGAAAACCGGACCAAGAAAGAGCACACTGATCGGCATAGGTCTAACGATATTCACAATGGTTTTCTTTGCCGTGGCAAAGAGCTGGGTTCTCATTGCAATTGGGTACTTCTGCCTAGGTATTGCCTTTGGAGCCTTCATAAACGGTGCCGGTACTATGATATCTCTCAGTTCACCGCCGGAGAGAAGAGCCGAGTTTCTAGGACTTCTTAGGTCGGCGAGAGCCATTGGTTTCATGGTGGGGCCATTACTGGCCGGAACGGTTGCAGAATACTCTTATTTTGGCATGTTCATTATGATGGCTTCACTCATTGCCACTGGAGGACTAATCGTAATTGTTTTTACGAAGGACCGATTCATTACAAGCTGAGCTAAACTGGCGTATGGTAATCTATTAGAATCTCAGGAGTGATACGAGATCATAAAAATCAATTGGCAGTGTGGACAAAAAGAGTCAAAGCGGAGGTGAACGAGTTTGCTGAGATACATCGTGAAAATCCTTGTGTCATCGGTAATAATCGTTCTTGTTTCTGAAGTTAGCAAGAAGTCTGGATACATTGGAGGACTTATAGCATCTTTACCTCTTACTTCCATGCTGGCGCTATTCTGGCTCTACAACGACACAAACAGTTCAAGTAAAGTTGCAGAACTCTCGACCGGCATTCTCCTTTTTGTTCTTCCTTCTCTGATTTTCTTTGTTGCTATGCCATTGCTTCTCAGAAGGGGCATCAATTTCTACGTAGCACTTGCTTTGTCCAGTGGAGTCATGATGGCAGGCTATGCCTTCTTTTCGCTCATCCTTTCAAAGTTTGGAGTGAGATTATAGCAGTCTTGAATTGAATAATTGCTTGACCTCTGTTTGTGAAGCGGTGTAATACTGAGCGTTTCACAAGAAAATCCTCCTTATACTCAGATAGATTCCCAGGACTATGAAAACTGCTCCGGTAATTGTCCTCGCCCAGAATTCGAATCTGCTGATTCGCCTGAACATCTGCGCGACCAGCTTCGTGCTTATGGCAATTCCGATGGCAACAACAACAACAGGTAGGCCTGTGCCGATACCATAGATTGCAGGAATCATTAGCCTGGACTGTTCATTGACTGCGAGGGGTATTACGCTTCCAAAGAATAGTGCAGCCGATACAGGGCAAAAAGTAAGGGCGAACAAAGAGCCAAGAATCAGGGCCCCAAGCAGACCTTTGCTCTTGATCTTCTCTTGAGATGTTGTATCCAGATTTCTTCCGCTGTTTCTGAAACTCAGCAACTCAAGAAGAAACATGCCTACAACGATCATAATTGGGCCAATTAACTTACCCATGTATTTCTGGAGGAATCTCGACAGACCTGGAGCCGCCGTCAAGCTTGAAACAAGTATTGCGCCAATGGCAACATATGTTACTACCCTTCCCAGTGTGTAGAGAAGACCTGCTAAAAGTGACTTTCTTGGGCTACCGATATTCCGGCTGATAAAAGAAACCGCTGCAATGTTCGTAGCTAGAGGGCAGGGGCTAATGGAGGTCAAAATCCCGAACCAAAGAGCGGAAATCATTGAAAACGCAAAGTTGTCCATCAATTCACCCCCAAAAAAGAAGCTACTTCATCTCTCACATATTCAATGTACTGGTCTTCCTCTTCTGAAAGGTCCCAGGCATGCCACAGTTCCTTCCATTCACCGGGCTTCCCATCTATGTATTGCTGGATGACAAGAGTGTTATACATGATAGTGTAATCTTCTAGATAGTGGTAATTCTCCGGAAGGTCTATGTTTACCACTTCCCACCTCAAGGTCCCCGTTCCATATTGTGAAGAAAAGTGTGTCTCGACTGCTTTCTTTGCGTTTGCCTCCATGTCCAGGCATACCTTACAACGGATAGTTCCGTGAAAGTAATAAAGAACAACAAAATCTTCTGGAAGAAAAGGATCATCCTGTTCTTCAAGAATGGATTCTCGAGACTTCGAAGACTGAGAAATGAGTTTGATTTCATCGTACGCAAAATAAGCAATACTGATCAAGACGAATAGTAGCAAGCAGATGGTAATGACTCTCTTCAGTTTCACGACTCACCCCCACAAAAAAGCAGTTATGCAATTACGGTTTGACTTCGCCAGTCTTCCAAGGTGGGCTTGCAACCGAGGTGGATAGTGGCGCACGCACGGCTATTAGTTCCTTTGGTGAAGATTAGAGCTCAGTCATTATTAATGAGAGATATTTGTGGCCAGTTCCACTTCACGGCCAAATTGGCTATTTCGCGAACTTTCTATACCCATACCTCATCGCTATATTCAGCTCCTAATCCCGTGATCTGAACTCAATTCAGAATCTCTTTCTTAGAAAGCTTTTCAAACAATTGCAATCGATCTCAATCTCCAGCAAAAGAGCTTTAGATTCTGAAGTCCATGGTATTCTCAAGTTTCGACGGCCCCATTTTGTATCCTTTGCCGAGCACAAGAACTAGAGCAAGTTCTGCAGGCAGCCCGACCTCAATCATTTTCTCAGCTGTAGATTTGACATCATACTCAACTCTTCGAAATTCATATGAAATACTCTGCTGGACAACATCAATAATCAAATAGCAGGCCTTGGGATTTCCATCCTTAGGCCTGCCGACGCTGCCGCCGTTGAAGACGAGTTTTCCCATCGCCCATCTAACCATGGGAAGATGCGTATGACCGTTGAGGACTACATCGGCTTTGACGCTCTCCAAAACTTTTTGTAGCCTTTCGCCTGAAGTTTCTGGTCTTATGTACTCAAGTAGATGATCTACAGGACTTCCATGAACAAGAAGAAACTTCACACCCTCTTCTTCGAATTCCAGTGTATGAGGAAGTGAACGTAGGAACTCCTTAGCTTCAGCTGAAGTGTTTGCTATGGTCCAGTTTACGGAATCGTCTCCAACCTCCGTTTCTCTACCGGGATTATATGCGCAGCCGCAGCTCTCCTTTTCATAACCTATTGCATCATCATAATTTCCCATTATCGCAGGGATTCTAAGGTCGCGAATTCTTTGAACAACCTCTTGCGGCTGAGGACCATATCCTACTAGATCCCCCAGACAGTAACTTCTGTCAATGTTTTGACTCTCGATATCTCTCAGTACTGCTTCGAGAGCCTCAAGATTTCCATGTATATCGGAAAAGAATGCCAATCTCATTGTTCTTCACCACACTTTCTATGTCTCTCCTGCTTCTTGATTCCAAACTCATCTACAGCGATATCAACGATTTCGTCAACGAATCCCGGGCAATCAGCCATGCTGTAATATCTCCATCTGCCATCTTTCCTAGCTTGAATCAACCCTGAATCAGCCAGTGCTTTCAAGTGCCTGGAAACTGTAGGCTGTGGGAGCTCAAGCATATCTTCGAATTCACAGACACATAATTCCTCATGAAGCTTGATAAGGCCAAGAAGTCTCAGATTTGTCTCATCGGCAAGACTCTTCATAACGTCGGTAAGATTCCTAGCAAGCGTCTTCACTTAATCCCCCCACCTTTTGAGAAATCGAATGAGTCCTTCCGATTCTTCATGATTGCAACCAGTGATAGCATTACCGGTACTTCGACAAGCACGCCGACTACTGTAGCCAGCGCTGCACCGGAATTCATACCGAAAAGTATGAGTGCAACCGCTATTGAAAGTTCAAAGAAATTCGACGCGCCAATAAACGTCGATGGCGCGGCTTCGGCATAGTCTATCTTTAGCTTTTTTACTGCATAGTATCCAATGTAAAAGATCAGATAGGTCTGAATCACTAAAGGTATTGCTATCAAGACTATGTGAAGAGGATTATCAACTATTGTCTTTCCCTGAAACATAAATACCAGGACAAGTGTTAGAAGTAACCCAATCTTTGTGAACGGATCGAATTTTGGAATGACATTCTCGTTCAAGTATTTCTCTCCTCTTCTTTTCACTACAAGCCTTCGCGTCAGAATCGCCAAAGAAAGAGGAATTGCTACATAGAAGACAACCGACCAGAAAATGGTTGAGAAGGGTACCGGAAATCCTGTCGATACTCCTATCAGAAGTTTACCCATTGGTGCGAAAAGAAAGAGAATAAACAGATCGTTGATTGCCACCTGTACAAGCGCGTAGTTTATGTTGCCCTTTGCAAGATATGTCCAAACTAGAACCATCGCTGTGCATGGAGCCAATCCCAGCAATACCATCCCAGCAACATATTCATTAGCAAGTCCATCAGGAATCAATGGACTAAAGAATATCTTTATGAAAAGCCACGAGATGAAGGCCATAGTAAACGGCTTGATCGCCCAGTTGACTACCAATGTTACTAGAAGAGGCCTGGAGTTCTTCTGTACGTTGACTATTTCTTTGAACTCAATCTTCAGCATGATCGGATACATCATGAAAAGCAGAACTACTGCTACCGGAACTGAAACATTTGCAATTTGCCAGTTTCCTAGGGAATTTGAGAGACCGGGAAGAATGTTGCCCAGTATGGCCCCCAGAACCATTGCAGCTCCCACCCACACTGTTAGATATTTGCTGAAAACATCAAATCTCTGTTCCAAGTATACTGCCTCCAATATTCTCACATTCGAATATATGAATATGATACACGCCGATTGTTTTCTGGGTTTTTACAGAACGTTAAGTTTCATTGTTGCACAACAATGCAACATAGATTATTCTATAAGTATAGCTTCTTTGGAGGTGTCTGATGAACAAGAGGACAGTAATGCTTTTCAAGGCACTAGGGTGTAGCTGGCGACTGAAGATACTTGAGCATCTTTCAAAAGGTACTATGTGTATTTGCGAGTTCGATGACCTTTATTCGATAGACAAGACAACTCTCTCAAGGCACGTTAAGGCGCTGGTAGATACGGGCCTCGTCAAAGAAAACAGGAATGGCACGAGAAAGGAGCTCAGCATAGCAGATAGAAGAGTCCTGGAGATTATCGAGCTTGCCAAGTCAATCACTGATGTATCATCTCAAGAATCGGAGTAGATGACTGTGTACAGCATTGTAATCTATTTCATAACTGGATTGCTTCTAGTTCTCTCTCTCATTGCAAGCCAAAAAAAGACAATTCTGGCGCTCAAGAAAGCATGGAGATCATTTGAGGGAATTCTGCCTGAACTGATCGCTATTCTGCTTTTTGTCGGGTTGCTTATCGCGCTGTTGAATCCCGAGACAATCTCACAGCTGCTAGGAGAAAGTTCGGGAGTTTGGGGGTTGCTGATAGCTTCAGTAGTGGGGTCTATCACCCTAATTCCCGGTTTTGTGGCTTTTCCTACGGCGGCCATGTTGCTGAATAATGGAGCCGGTATAACTCAGATAGCTCTTTTCATCTCCACCCTGATGATGGTAGGAGTTGTCACTTTTCCGGTGGAGAAAAAGTATTTCGGAACCAAATTAACGATTGTGAGAAATGTAATGGCATTTGGATTCTCATTTATAGTGGCTGGTCTTATGGGAGCGGTTCTGGGATGAAGGCGAAAAGGTATGTCTTTCCACTATTAATGGCAGCTGTCGTTTCTGCCGTATTTGCTGTCGATAATCAGGTTGGGCGCAATGCACTGAGCATTACTGGATCGAGTTTTTTGGAAATGTTGTCCGTTATTCCTCCAATATTTATTCTCTTGGGCCTTCTCGATGTCTGGATTCCGAGAGAGAAGATTATCAGACATCTGGGAGAGGAGTCAGGAATAAAGGGAATAGTACTTTCCTTTCTTCTAGGGGCAGCTGCGGCGGGGCCTCTATATGGAGCCTTTCCAATAGCAGCGGTCTTCATGAAGAAAGGAGTAAAGTTTTCGAACGTGCTGATCTTCATTGGAGCTTGGTCAACAACTAAAATTCCGATGTTTATGTTCGAGTTGGGATCACTTGGTGCAGGTTTCGCCTTGCTTAGACTGGCAATAAACATTCCAGGAATACTACTTATGGCGATAATACTCGAGAAAATAACCGGAAAGGAGAGTATTGAGGCGATATATGCACAGGCAACCAGCATGAGTGAATAGGAGGCATTTTTTTAGATGGAGAACGATTTGAAGAAAGAAGTGACGAAGTTCGGATTGTTGGCAGCCGGTTTTTTTGTTTTCTATTTTCTGCCTTTTGGAAGCCAATACGTTCAAGATGCAATAATCAGCGGATTTACAATGCTTGGTTCATATGCAAGAGAACACGTACTTCTCTGTCTTGTACCTGCCTTTTTCATAGCGGGCACTATCACCGTATTTATTCGGAAGGACACAATATTGAAACTACTGGGTCCTGACGCCCGAAAGATCATTTCATACCCAATCGCCGCCGTTTCCGGCGGAATTCTGGCAGTTTGTTCGTGTACGATTCTTCCTCTTTTCGGTGGTATCTACAAACGGGGCGCCGGCCTTGGACCTGCAGTTGCCTTTCTCTTCAGCGGTCCGGCAATAAACGTTGCTGCAATCTTTCTTACTGGAAACGCAATTGGTTGGGAGATAGCACTTGTGAGAATAGTTGGGGCCTCGACTTCGGCAATCTTGATAGGCTTAACGATGCAGAGTATCTTTAGAGAAAAGGGATCAGGAGGTTTTGCGACTCAGGAATCGGATGATCAAATTTCCTGGCCAGAGTCTATTGGTTTTCTGGGCCTCCAGATGACCTTTCTGATTGTTGGTGGGTTGACTATCAATCCAATTGTTAAGGCATCAATACTAGTTATCTCCGCTGTTGCAGTTTTTGTGATGGCTATACGTTTCAAGAGAGAACTGAGAAATCAGTGGATAGGTGAGACATGGGATTTTGCAAAGAAGATCCTCCCGTATCTTTTCTTTGGGGTTTTTGCGGCAGGAATCATATCCAGCGCGCTTCCACAAAGTTTGGTAGAATCTCTTCTTGGAGGCAACAGGTTCGGCTCAACTCTCTTCGCATCTGTCTTTGGAGCCTTCATGTATTTTGCGACATTGACGGAAGTTCCTATCGTTCAGTCGCTCATGTCTCTGGGAATGGGCAAAGGTCCTGCCCTGGCGCTCTTCATGGCAGGTAACTCACTTAGTTTGCCCAGCATGATAGTTATCACTAGACTTCTGGGAAAGAAGAGAGCATTCACTTACTTTGGACTGGTAGTGGTATTCTCCACGTTGTGGGGATTCATATATGGAAATCTATTTTAGGATTAAGGAGGTCGTACAATGAAGATCGAAATCTTTGGTTCGGGCTGTCCGAGATGCAAGCAGACAGAAAAGATTATGAAGATGGCCGTTGAAGAGTTGGATTCAGATGCGATAATCGAGAAGGTAACGGACATGATGGCGATTATGGAGAAAGGAATAGTCTCGACTCCTGCTGTCGCGGTCGATGGAAAGATCGTTCTATCAGGGAAGATACCATCATTAGATGAGGCGAAGAGACTTATCAAGGGTTGATGGAATAGATATTTAGGTGATAGATTAATGGAGGGGGAGGCTCCTCCATTTTTCAACCATGTAGCTGGAGGTCAAGAATGAAAGTCGTAGCCTTTAATGGAAGTCCGCGTGTCGATGGAAATACCTCTAAGATGATTGAAGAAGTCTTCACTGTTCTAAATGATGAAGGAATAGATACCGAGATAGTACAGATTGGCGGGAACCCTGTAATGGGTTGCACTGCCTGCAATATCTGCTTCGAGACGAAAAACAGGAGATGCGCAATAAATGATGACTATGTGAACGGTTGCATAGAGAAGATGCTTGAGGCAAACGGAATTATCTTCGGGACGCCGACTTATTTTGCGGATCTCTCGCCTGAGGTGAAGGCTCTGATTGACAGAGCAGGGATGGTGGCACTTGCCAACAACGCTATGTTTAAGAAAAAAGTAGGTGCGGCCGTAGTAGCGGTCCGAAGAGGAGGATCGGTTCACGCATTCGATTCAGTCAATCACTTTTTCCTTATCTCTCAGATGATAATTCCCGGTTCATCATACTGGAATCTCTCTTTAGCCTGGCGAAAAGGAGATTTCGAGAAAGATAAAGAGGGAATACGAACGATGAGAGTCCTCGGTGAAAACATGGCCTGGTTGCTAAGAAAGATCAATGAGTAGCTGTTGTACTGAAAACCTTTACCCGAATTTTTAAGAATTGGAATAGATGGCAGGCTCTGAAAGAGTAAGCGGCCGACAAGACTATAAATTGAAAAAAGTACCACTGCCTATCTTTTTGCAAGAAGGCACTTCCACCAAATACCTTATGACACTTTATACTTCACTTCTGCGCGAAACTCTATAACCAATCTGATAGTTTTTTTATCTCTTCACAGCTAAGATATCCGGTTCTTGCCTCTTGTTTTGACACTTGAGAAATGGGGTTTTCGAGAACTAAAACTGGTATCTTATTTGTATGTCATTGTTTTTGTTTTTGGAGGTGTGAAAGTGTACACTTGGATGAAAACTCTTGGATGGATAAACTTCACTCTTCTTGTCATAAACACATCTCTTTTTCTGACAAGATGGTTCTACCGCACATTCAACAAGAGGCTTGAGCGGTTTCCCTGGGAAGGTTTCAAGAAACTTATGGTAATGCTGGCAGCTGTTCATCCCTGGACTGGAACGATTCTTCTCTTCACAGCCTTGTATCACGGTTACCTTGCGACTGGAGGTTTTGTTCTTTACAGTGGCAGTCTTGTTTTCATCGGGGTAGTTGCTCAGTTCATAGTCTATTTGCTGGGAAAGTATGTTGCGTCTATGAAGAAGAAATGGAGACCCATACATAAAGGCCTGATGATAGTCACATGGGCGCTGTTCCTTTTCCATATTTTCGCGCCGTATTCTATTTGGATTCCAATCCTCTAGTCCATTGTCGCTAGCGATCTCAAGAATGGCATTACAATTTCGAGGAATTTCCCGGGGCTTTCCTCATGTGGCAGGTGACCGGTATCTGGAATGATGGACAGCTGAGCTAACGGGAGCTCTTTCGCGAGCCTCACTGAGTCCTCGACGGGAACTATTTTGTCGTTATCTCCAGTGATAACTAACGATGGTACAGATATCATAGGGATTCTTGAATAGTCGTAAGGTTTTCTTGCAAGGGTCAGTTCCCATAAAGCTCTGTCCCAGTTTTCTGCCTTCAGCGGTTTTTCGTATCCTTCGAGAATGTCCGGGGTAAGCTTGTCGATATCGTACCAAGCCAGATCGAGAAGATCTCGCGACTTTCCCAGGAAAGCTCTAGTCACGAGCGGGCCAATATATCTGCCTTGCGATGTGCTTGTCAAAATTCTGAATAAAAAACTATCTGCGTTGGCAGTGTATATCGCAGCATCTACAAGTACCATTCCAAGAACCTTGTCTGGATACTTCAGAGCCGTTTCCAGCGCAGTTAAGCCACCGGCAGAGTTCCCAATTAGGATAGCCTTCTCAAATCCAAAATACTGTATTAGTAGTGCTGTAAGTTCCACCTGGCCCTCTAGAGAATAAGGATTGAAATCCTTCAGTTCTTCTCCAATAGTTCTGTAAGTGAAACCAAACCCCGGTCTGTCAAATGCGACAACTGTGAATTCTTCAGATAGAGGCTCCATGACTTCGCGCCAGGAAAATGTGCTTGCGCCAAATCCATGAAGTAGAATGATCAAAGGATAACCCTCACCGGAAATCTTATAATGTATGTCAATGTTGTTGATTTCTGCAAACATGCTATCACTGTCAGTCAAAGTTCTAGGATTTACGGTGTCCGCAAGGTCAGGCACCGGAATCAGAAAAGGCGCGATAATCAGCATCGCGAGAAGTGAGATTACCATTATTAGGGACTTCATTTTCCGGGCACTCGATTTTGCATAAATTCGAAGGCCTTGTTAACAAGCTGCTCGGGATCGACCCCATCTCTTGGAAGCAAGACGAATCCTGACTTTAGTTCTAGAGAAAGCTCTCCTATAACTGCTTTCCATTTTTCGAACGAGTCTAGTGCTTTTCGAAGTATAGTGCTTGCACTTCTTTGATCTTTAAGATCTTCTGCAAGCAATAGGAACTCGCGTCGAGAGAATCTGCAAAGAGTATCGCTCTTTCTGATTCCCTTCATTAGTTCATCAGTCATGTCTAATATAGTTGATTCTTCTATAGTTGAAGTGCCACCCCTGCTGCAAAGCTCAAGGGCAGCCACCATTGATGATAGATTGTTTCTCCTGTTCCTAAATAGTGCCATGTTCAATCTATCTCTAAAAAGCACGTAGTTTGGAAGACCTGTTTCGCCGTCGTAGTGAGCGAGTTGTGCGATAGTCTGTTCAGCCAGTTTGAGGTCTGAGATGTCTTCTGCCACAAACAGAAAATACCTCTTTTCTGCAGCCATCAATCTCTTAATGTAGAATCTCAACCACCTTCCGCTCCGCTTCATGTGATGATACGTTGTAGAATCCTCAGTTGGATGCTTAAAGTCTCTTATTTTCTTGGTAATCTCCTCTCGACTGTGTTCTATCAATAGTGAGCCGCTATCATTCGAAAACACTACCTGCAAGCTTTCATCAAAAATCGCTATCGCATCTTCTATGTTCATCACAGCTTGTACCACAAGATCAGAGAAGTCTTCGGGAGAGTTTTCAGACATCATTCTCACACCACCTTTGTGCTTTCAACGTCTATATTCTAACCTTTGACATAGAAAATCAGACACTTGTTTTTGGAGGGTCTGTAGTATATTGGTGGGGAGCCAAGATTGAAAGTCATATTTGTGTGACCAATCGATAGAAGTTGACGAAGGAGAAGTGGACGATGAAGAGAAAGTGGAGTTTGATTGCAGTTTGCGCATTTCTATTTGGGCTCTTTCTTCTACAAGGATGTGACCGTTCAAAGATTGTGACTACGGTCACCACGGTAATCGACGGTGATTCCCTGACGGTAAGGGCTCTCGATGGCACTGTCAGACTCATAGGAATAGATGCGCCTGAGATCAGGCCGGGGAGCAAACCTGAGGGGCAGTTCGCAGAAGAATCGAGAGATTTTTTGGAGCAGATGATTCTTGACAGTGGAAAGGTTACTCTTGAACTCCACGGAAAGGACACTTATGGCAGGCATCTTGCCTATGTTTTCGATTCTAACGGCACATTTGTAAACGGAGAAATTGTGAGGCAAGGTCTGGCGAGACCTTTAACTTATGAGGAAACATCTCACTACTCATCGGAGATTAGAGATGCCTATAGAGAAGCTTTCAGTACCAGAAGAGGAATCTTCTCACTGTATGACGATACTCAAGTCTATGAAGCCTCCTTTGTAAGGAGAAACTTGAATTCATATAAGTCAGGAGGTTTCATGGGAAAGATAATTTGGATAGAATTCATCGTTACAGATATAAATGGGTTAAGTATCATCGGCGAGGATGTCGTTGCAAGAGTCAGGTCTGAAGACGCATCACTCTTCGCTCAGGGTTCAACTGATTTTCAGAGATTCTATAGAAAGAGAATTAGAGTCTATGGAGAAGTCTGGCAAGACTCTTCCGGGAAAGTTTTGATCCTCTTGAGAGACCCAGGAATAGAGATAACTGGCACATTCCAATTTGCGGGTGCCTCACCCCTTGCTGTTTTCATAGCTGCCTAGAGGCCTTTTTTAATCTTGGAAGAGGGAACTTCTTCGGCTACCGAATTGACAGTACAGGCAAAACATGAGAAAATATTACGCAAGTGAGTTGCGCAAATGATATGCAAAAGGGAGGTGCCTTTTGAGGAAATTGACATCGCTTAGGCGAGAAATCCTTGAGATAATTAACAATTCTGATGCGCCGCTTAATGCCGACTCAATCCACGAAATGCTCATAGGAAGTCCGAATCTCTCAAGCGTTTACAGAAGCCTTGCTTTTCTGGAAGAAGAGGGACTAATACGCTCCGTATCCTTTGAGTGTGAGACCAGGTTCTATTTCAGTCGTCAAAAGGAGCCGATTCATTTTCTGCACTGTAAGAAATGTCATAAGACAGAACCATTCTATGAGAGCATTTCGGACTCACTTGCAGAATCAGTTGCTGAAGATCGGGACTTTACGATTACAGGCCACGTTTTCTATTTCATCGGAATATGTGGAGAGTGCAAGAGAAAAATATTCTCTGATATCAAGGAGGGGAAGATTTGAGAAGTAGACCGATGATGATTTCAGTTCTGCTGATTCTTCTGTTTGCGGTAACCGCATTACCGCTGAAAATTGTTGCAACAATAAACCCTTACTATTTGATTTTAAAAGAAATTACCGGTCAAGAGGCCCAGGTTGATCTTCTTATTGGACCGGGTCAAAATCCTCACATATTTTCCCCAAAGATCTCCGACATAAGAAAGCTCAACGATGCCGATTTGGTGATTGCGAATGGTCTAGATCTGGAAGTTTTTCTTAAACCTTATCTTGAGGATTTAACTTCACGGGGGAAGACTGTTGAATATATGGGAAATCTCCTGCCGGATGAACTTCTTGTGGATGAAAATGAGAAAGACGATGACGACGAATCCGGACACCATGATAATCCTCACATATGGCTAGATCCGATTATTCTGTCGGACCATGTAGTTCCGATTCTAGTTAGAACATTGTCTTCTCTTGATCCTGGCAATTCCGAATTCTTCTCTTCTAACGCAGCGAGCTTGATCAAGAATCTCCAAGAATTCAGCGATCAAACAGCTTCATATCTGGAGAGGTTTAAAGGGAAAACTGTAATTGTAGCTCATCCTAGCTTCTCGTACTTTTTCAGAAGATATGGAATAAAGCTCGAGCCTGTTCTGGAGGGCGTTGGAGATGAGCCCACGATTGGGGAGATAATGAAACTAGTTGATTTCGTAAGGAGTCAGGATGTGATTGGGGTGTTTGCGGAATACCAGCATTCGAAGAGGGCAATAGATATATTGATGGATGAGACCTCTGTAAAACATGGAGAATTGGATAGTCTTGGTATTTCAACAGGCAGCATTATGGAATTGCTTCAGTGGAATCTAGCTGAAATGAAGAGGGTATTCGATGGAGAGTAGAATTCTCAGAGTGGAGAATCTAAGCTATAAGATTGGGAGTCACTGGATTCTCAGAGATGTTTCTTTCGAAATGTCTCGTAGAGAATTCGTCGGGATAATTGGACCGAACGGAGCCGGAAAGACAACTCTAATCAAGGCCATCGTTGGCGATCTTAACGATTATTCGGGAAAGATATTTGTTTCTGGCAGAATAGGATACTTGTCTCAGAATCCTGAAAGAAAACGCGACTTTCCCATAAGAGTAAGAGAAGTGGCCGGAATGGGACTTTACGGCGAACGCGGAGTTTTGAAATCATTAAGAAGAGGCGATTGGAGGAGAGTGGAGGAACTCCTCGAAACAGTGGGAATACTGGATCTGAAAGATAGGAAGGCCGGTACGCTATCCGGCGGCGAGTATCAACGATTAATGCTAGCGCGGGCATTGGCCTCCAATCCCGAATTACTAATACTTGACGAGCCTGAAGCCGGTGTGGACGAGATGGGAAAAGCTTCTTTTTACAGGCTTCTGGATTCTCTAAAGAATGAGAAGAATATGGGAATATTGATGATAAGCCACGACATTGGAATGGTTTTTGAAGCATGCGATACTGTGATGTGTATCAACAAGACTCTTCATTGCCACACAGCTGCGGACAGAATCACGCCTGAAGAGCTTCGGTTAGCATTCTCCAGTGATTTCGATCTCTTCATAAGATCTAGGGACCACTTCGAGAGGGAACATAACATATGATTCAAGATTTCATTAAAGACATTATAGAATACTCCTTCCTCAGAAACGCGATATTTGCCGCGATTCTCGTAAGTGCGCTTACGGGTCTTTTTTCAAGTGTAGTAGTGCTAAGAAAGATTGAGTTCATTGGAGACGGTGCAGCTCACGCAACTTTTGGAGGTATTGCTTTCGGCTTGCTTCTAGGGACTGACTATGTATTTATGGCTGCGATCACGGCCGTGGTTTTTGCTGTTGCAGTAAGCTATTTTACGAGAAAGAATAAGTTGTCTGAAAGCAGTGTTATCGGAATGTTGCTTCCTTTATCAATGTCATTGGGAGTCATTGCGCTCTCATTTGTGAAAGGATACACCCCCGATATAATGGGGCTCTTCTTTGGGAATATTTTGATGGTAACTCCTGATGATGTTCGGATGCTTCTGTTAGCTGTTATTGCCGCGATAGTCTTCTTTACCGTGTTTTATCGTGAGATCTTGTATTACTCTTATGATGAAGGAATGGCAAAACACTATGGAGTGCCCGTGGGTTTCATACATTACGGGGTACTGATCGGCATTAGTCTCAGTGTAGTAAGTTCTGTAAAAATCGCTGGAATTATTCTGGTGACCGCATTTCTGGTAATTCCTGCGGTTACTTCGAAGCTCGTAGCACGTTCGTTTAGGAGTATGATTGTGATTTCGGTGAGCATGGCAGTTGTGGCAAGTGTTATTGGTATATTCATTTCATACGTGTTCGATATGCCCCCTGGACCAGTGATTGTTATAGTACTTTTCTTAGAGTTCTTGGGGACGATCTCAATAAGAGGGCTTATTCGAGGTCGATTGTAATGAACGTGATAATTAGACTAACAGATTGAGAGCAGATCATAATGTTGGCAAAGGCTTGTATGTTCTACTACCAGTGTCCGTGGATTCTCTGAGTCACTTAAGAATTACATCAATTCAGAGTGAAACTCGAGGGAACTCAGATTGAGGAAGAGGAATGGATATGAGGATAACTGTTCTATGCAATGACAAGGCTATTGAAGGGTTTGAATGCGAACACGGTGTATCTTTCTTCGTTGAAATGAACGGCAAGAACTATCTGTTTGACACGGGATCTACTGATGTCGGAGTCAAGAACGCCAGAAAACTTGGATTGAATCTCTCCAGAATTGAATTGATAGTGATCAGCCATGGACACTATGATCATCTTGGAGGGCTGGGAAGTGCGCTTCGGGAGACTGGGGCAAAGAGAGTACTTGTGGGTGAAGGAAGTTTTGAGAGGAAGTTCAGCGAGACAACGCTTACCAGCCCTGAAGATGGGAGAACCGAATATGAGCGCCTCGGAGCAATTATTGAAACAGTGTGGACTTCAAAGGAAATTGCTGACGGAGTCTATGTAATGACTGCTGCGCCTCTTGTTACTGAAGAAAGACCCGGGGAAAAGCACGTGAAGATTACTGAAGGGATCACGGATAGGGATCTCTTCAACGATGAGCTCTCTCTATCTGTTGTCGAGAATGGTAACGTGACGGTTATAACCGGCTGCTCCCACAGGGGGATTGGTAACATCGTCAAACAGGCCTCGGGATTTGGAAAAGTGAAGAATGTGGTTGGGGGTTTACACTTGCTGCATAAGACTGAAGAGGAGCTCGAAGAAATCTTTGAATATCTATTGGGTTTCGATATCGATAATTTCCATATTGGTCACTGCACAGGCGACAACGTAGTGAAGAAGATTGCAGAAAGATTTCCTGCCGAGGTTCGAGAGCTAATGGCTGGAGATAGTTTTGAGTTTCATGATTGAAGCACTGTGAAATTAGTTACATCCCGTAATTTGCTTTCGATTTGCAAATATTAAGGAGGTTTATGAAGTGGATAGGATTTTGAATTTCGAGTATTTTTTGCCGACAAGGCTAGTATTTGGTGTTGGATCAGTAAACAGAGTTGGAGAGTTTGCAAAGTCTTTGGGCAAAAAGGCACTAATTGTAACTGGTAAGAGCAGTACGAAAAAGACGGGTCTTCTTGACAGGGTCATAGCTGTTCTAGAGAAGAGTGGAATAGAAACGGTCGTATTTGATGAGATAGTTCCAAATCCCCTTTCATCTACGGTTGATAAAGGCGCGGAGTATGCGAACAAGGAGGGATGCGATCTAATCATTGGTCTCGGTGGTGGAAGCCCTGTGGATTCGGCAAAACTAATAGCTGTGGTCGCCAAGGATGGCGGTCATTGCTGGGATTATACGGGATCTGGGGGCGGAAGAGTTCCCAAATCGGCGTTACCAGTCATCGCTATTCCCACTACTCACGGAACCGGAACCGAGTCAGATCCCTTTGCAGTAGTAACGAATACTGAAACTAACGAGAAGATAGGTGTTGGATTTGATCAAACATTTCCTACTGTCTCTATTGTCGATCCCGAGGTCATGAAGACTCTTCCACCCTATCAGACAGCGGCAACCGGAATGGACGCTTTCTATCATGCAATTGAGTCCTACATAAATACAAACCATCAACCAACGTCAGACCTTCTTGCTCTGGAAGCCATGTCGCTCATAAATCATTACCTACCCATAGCTTACAGGGATGGCAACAACATCGAAGCTAGAACAGCCCTCGCATGGGCAAGTACAGCTGCAGGAATTTGCGAAACACTTTCGGGCTGCATCGCAAATCATTCCATTGAGCATCCTATAAGCGCCTATTATAACGCTACCCATGGAGCTGGGCTATGTGCAACCGGTCCTGCTTTCTTTGATTACATCAGGCCTCATACAAAAGAGAGATTGGCCAGAGTAGCTCAAATAATGGGAGCTCCTGAAAGTGAGATAGATATCGATAGACTCTCAAAAATGTCAATAGAACTAATACACAGGCTTCAAAAAAACGTTGACATAGATATAACTCTAGAGGAACTTGGAGTAGAGAAGTCTATGCTCGGTAGGCTTGCAGAGGATGCTATGAGAACGATGGGGGCTCTTGTCGAAGTGACACCGGGTAACCTGAAAACCAAAGATCTGGAAAGGATATTGGAAATGTCTTACTGATCAGGAGCTGCAAAATAGTCTAAATTGGCGAGAATATTAGTTTCCTAGAATCTCTCGCTATACATCTAAAAGGACGGGGGGTTGACCCAGTTTACCCTCCGTTTTTTGCTTCTTACGAGGACAGCCGAGGTCGATCGATTCGTATTCGGTGGTTAGAGGGGTGAGGATAATGAAGGGAAAAACGTCCTTGGTTCTTCGTTCCGGTGCTACGCGTCCAGTTCTTGGTTCTTCGTCCGGGACCAGATCCCGAAGCAAGTTCGGGATGACAGCGAACGGTTGTTCCTAAAAGGCCAGATTCCGTCATTCCGACAAAGTTCCTGGTCGGAATCTTGATGCTATTGCTTCGTGGCTTCAACCAAGAACGAAGAACAGATCCTTGCTCTGGAAGAACAGGTTTTTTATTCGGAGAACGGGGAACCGCTCAGCGGTCAACCAGTTTCTTTTGCTCTTACGGACCTCCAACCACCAACCTCCGACCCCGGCCTTTTTTACAACTTACAACTCACATCTTGGAACTTGCAACTGTTCTTTTCGGCGAACGGAGAACCGCTCAACGGTTGACCTGAGAGGCTTCCTGCGAAGCAGCCTCACTTCCCCGGATGCCCTTCCGGGCATCACTTCCTCGCGTCAGCGAGCCTCACTTCCTGCCGGAGGCAGCATCACTTCTGATCTTGATGCCACCAATCTGCTACCCGCAACCCCGGTCTTTCTCTTCAGCTACTTCCTTCCATCTTCTGCAGGCATGGAAGTGACCCTCTTTTATCTCCCGAAGTTGAGGTTCTTCCTTCTCCCAGCATTCTTCTTTTGCATAAGGACATCTCGGATGGAATCTGCAGCCCTTTGGAATATTGGCGGCAGAGGGAATCTCTCCCTTTATAGGTACTACCTTGGGTTTGTTTACCTTTCCAGCAACCGGTTCGCATACGGCAGCGATGAGAGCCCTTGTGTATGGATGAACGGGGTTGTCTATAACATCGTCGGGATCGCCTATCTCTATTATCTTTCCAAGGTACATCACTGCTATCCTGTCTGTGAAGTATCTCGCAGTAGAGAGATCGTGAGTTATGTAGAGATAAGTCAATCCAAGGTCTCTCTGCACTTCCTTCATCATGTGGAGTATCTCCGCCCTGGTGGAGAGGTCTATCATGGATACCGGTTCATCCGCAACTAGAAGCCCGGGATTGAGAAGAAGAGTC
>NZ_JFHL01000017.1 GCF_003664995.1 Mesotoga sp. BH458_6_3_2_1
GTGTAGTAGTAAAGCTTGAGATTTTCTACGGTCAATATATTATCCATACTCATTACCTCGTCTTCAGTTTCGGGTTCAGTATCTTATCCATTGCAAACCCGACAAATGCGAATGTCATCCCCATGAAGGCTATTGCCATCCCCGGCGGTACTACCCACCACCACATCCCGCTCAGCATCGCGCCTCCACTGTTAGCTGCCTGCAATATCTGACCCCAGGTAACAATTGTCGCGTCCCCAAGACCCAATAAACTTATCGTGGCCTCGACAACGATAGCTCCTGGGACATTGAGCGCCATTGAAGCGAAGGCGTAAGGGATAAGCAGAGGCACCATATGCTTGAAGATTATTCTTGTGTTAGATGCCCCGAGGGCTCTTGAGGCCTCTATGTAGGTCTCTTCCTTTATCTGGAGTCCCATGCTCCTGACAGTCTTCACCGGTCCAACCCAGTAGAATATACACATTATTCCAATCATTACCCATATGTTTGGCTTGAAGACTGCGCTCATTACGATGAGAACGGGAAGCATTGGAACACTTATGAATATCTCGAATATCCTCTGCATTAGAGAGTCTTTCCATCCGCCGACGTAAGCACTAATGACACCATAAATGACACCAATTGAAACTGAAACAAGCGCCGTAAGGAGTCCAATCAACATTGCCCATTTCACTCCGGCAATTACCCCGCTCCAGATATCTCTCTTGGAGTTATCCGTTCCAAGAATTCCATGTACTCTGCCCGCAATAGTCACGAAGGCGTTCTCAATATTTTCCTCTGCTCTTTGAAGCAGGAGGGTTACCTTCAGCTTGTATATTCCGGCGAGAGGAGAAGGACTTCTAAATATCCCTTGCTTTGCTTCGGAGAAGATCACATCGGTGGTTTTGATAGTTTGAAGCTGGACCCCTTCTGAAGGAGAGTATTTCTTGCCGAAATTCATTGATGCAGCCTGCGCCGATCTGTCTATAGAGACTCTTGCGTCCTGAGTAGGAGACATTTCAAGCTGCTTTCTATATAGATCAATTGAAAGGCCGTCAGGCCTTTGAATCGAGATAACCACAGTGGGTTTACCAACTCCAGAAGCGTGGAAAACAACATCTGAAGGAGCAACAGATGCGGAGTAATCATATTCAAAGACATATTCCTGTATTCTCATTGCGCCTGCGAGGGTCTCCGAAAAAGCGTATTCCTCTATGGATTCCGAAACAGCTCGCTTCTTTGAGGTGAAGAGATTTATCCACGAGGGCGGCGCGCTTGAGGGGAGATCTTGCCAGTAAGTTATATCTCTCCACTTTTCATTGGCTTCTGGATAAGGTACAATGACCGGTTCGAAAATTAGAATGCAGATAAATATTGCAAGAAAGATAAGACCAAACACTCCAGATCTAACCTTTCTGAATTCTCTCCAGAATTCGCTTGCAGATCTTCTGAAATCACTTACAGTCATTGTCTGCCACCTACCTTGATCCTTGGATCAAGCAAACCATAGATGAGATCCAGGATTACAAGACCGCAAATATACAGTCCCGTAGTTATTGCAAGGTTTCCCATAAGGACTGGAACATCATTTTGCTGCAAAGCAATCCAGTATAAGTTTCCCATTCCTGGCCAAGAAAAAATCCCTTCGTACACTATGTTGCCCCCCACAGAGGCTAGCAAAGCTAAGAGTGACATTGTGACAATTGGCGGGGCAGATGTTCTCATCGTGTGGCCGTATAAGACCTTTCTTTCGGGAATTCCCCTTGCTCTTGCTGCCATTATGTAGTCGTCCTGAAGTACTCCAAGGACTATGTTTCGCGTAAGGAAGGCGCGCCCCCAAAATCCAATAACAACAAGTGTTAGGACCGGAAGGGCAAGATGATAAAGAAGGTCGAAGAAATATGAGATCCCTTCTGGAGGGGGTGTGGAATGCAGACCACCAGAGGGAAAGATCTTCACTCCGTAGGCAAAGAACATGATCATGATCATCCCCAACCACCAGGAGGGCATGCCAAAAACTACCATCGTTCCAACTGAGGTGCTTTTGTCCAGAACTCCGCCGGCTTTTTGAGCTTTCTTCAGTCCCAGAAGAAGACCTAGAACAATGTCAACTAGCATTGCTACAGAAAAGAGGAGAAGAGTCTTGGGAATTGCTTCGGAAACAACATCCCACACACTTCTGCTGCCTTTTGAAGACCTTATTATCGTGGAATTTCCGAGATTCAGAGTTAACGTGTCCCATGTTCGCCACATTATTCTCTCAGCAACAGGTTTGTTCAGGCGATAGAGAGAGTATAGATCGTTTCTCCGATTCATGACGTAGTTCTCAAGCTGACTTTCATTGAGGCTTGTCATTCGCATCGTCTCGCCCCTGATCTGTTCCTCGATCTGCGCGCTCAAAGTCTGTTCCATGACAGTGTTGAATAGAGCCGAGAAAATGAAGATCAGAATTGCATACATCAATAGTCCATAGAGAACTCTTTTGATTGCATACTTCCAGTACATAACTCACCTCGATAAACGGATGAATTCTTCTGCTGATTCATTTATGAAATGTGGTCCAATTTGATTTGCTCTTGAGCCCCTGTGGGGCAATCAATTTAATCTCTATAGCTTTGACAACTTTCTTCATTACGCTACTCTAGCTTTTTTCATGCGGCATTGACAGTCTTAGGAAAGGCTTTAAAACGACATAATAGGGGAAAAGCGCATCTGCAACATCTGCCATTCTTAATGGACATACTGTATTGCAAGATCACAAGAAAACATTAGGAAGCTCTGATTACTCAAAACAATTATATACTTAAGGACTGATATTTAATTAACTCGCGCGATATAATCTAGGAAACCAAACTTGTGGAGGTAATGAATTTGTCATATTTCAATGCAGAAACAATAAGGCGTTTTACATGGTTTAATGAGCCAGAACATTGGGAATTGGAAGACGGGAATCTAATCGTCAGGCCAGACGCTCGAACAGATTTCTGGCAGAAAACACATTATGGGTTTCGGAATGACAATGGGCATTTCCTGTTTCTCTCTCTCACATGCGATTTTTCTCTGGTTGTTGGAGCCAAATTCTCTCCAGTGAACCAGTATGATCAAGCTGGAGTTATGGTAAGAGTTTCTCCTTCTTGTTGGCTTAAGAGTTCGGTTGAGTTCGAGGGGTCTGATCCCGCACGATTGGGAGCAGTGGTAACTAATTCAGGTTACTCGGACTGGTCAACTCAAAATGTTCCGGCCGAGACGAAGAGCCTCAGAGTACGAGTAGACAGGAAAGGTCCTGATTATTCCGTTTATGCTTGGCAAAACGGATGGGTTCAATTGAGACTTGCCAGGTTACTGGAAGACGATGGGAAGCTTCCTGTTATGGTGGGACCTTACTGCTGCAGCCCAAAAGGTAGCGGTTACAGAGTGGTTTTTGAAGAGATCTCCCTACAGTCTGAATGATTCTTCGCCATAAGTGAACACCATGGTGGTTCTTTCTGAAAAGCGTTTCTTGAGTTGCTTATGAGCTTTTGTTTTAAGCTGATTGGTATTGTTCTATTGAAGCGGTACTCTCGAACGATCAACGGTTTCATTTGTTTGTATCTTGATCTTGAAGGTTCCTACCGGCTGATCATACGCTGCATCCTCACTGTAGTAAAACTCTAGAAAAGATTCTCCAAATTCGGTGGGTCTCAAGTGGAATACCGAATACGAGACTTCCAAGTACTCAGCTTCATAAGGGTCCTCAATAAGCTGAAATTTCGGATCCAGAGAAGAGATTTTCCATCCACTATCTATCGCAAGGGCCTTCTTAAGCTTTATTATCAAAGTATGATGGGGTCCTATTTCAATTGCTCTACCATTATCTGAGTCCTGAACAATAGAGACTTCTTTAAAAGGCTCGGTAACGATCAAAGTGGCTTCGAAGATTTTTTCCGGGGGTACATCGTCCCATGGGCTTCCGTAAGCAAATTCAAGAGTAGCCTCTCCGTAGTTCATTCCTTCAAAGTAGTAGACCTGCTCGATTTTTTTTGCCAGACCAGAAGAGTCTTCAAAGACTCTACTTTCACTTTCCTTTGGCTGCCGAACAATCTCGGGACTTGTCAATACTATACGCCAGCTGAGGCTTGAACTGACTGTAGATTCGAGAACTACTTCGATCGGTTCATTAAGCCCAACAATGAAAGTCTTTCCCGAGTCTGACGCATGAATGATAAGGGGTTCAACGAAATGCTCCTCAACCTGAACTAACATAGAACAGCTCTTTATTGGAACAACGTCCCATGAAGAACCAAAGGAAAATATTAGAGGAGAAGACCCTGAACCAACGACTCTAAAGCCGAAAATATCGTAACCGCTACCGGCTTCTTTCGGTTCTTCATAAAATGGATCCGAAATAAGTCTCAACACGTCTTCATCGAAGCTTTCCACGCTCCAGAAGTAGCCCGCGCCTGGATTTGACGGAAGCATAACAGTAAAATCTTCTCCAACTTGCATGTCCAGAGTCCTTTGCGAGTCTTGTAACCCGAAAATTCTTTCGTCAGGTGTCTCCGATAGGATATCAAAGCAGGCTTCATCTTCTCGATTACTTTCTACAGTCTGTTCTACTCTTCTGTGGAAATCTTCGACAATCAATTTGAAGGCAGTGGTTTCTTCAGTCATTGGAAAGTGTCCGCTGTCTATAAAGGTAACAAATTCACTTTCGAGGGCTCCTACTTGATAGGTCATTGTGTGGATAACGCCTGGAAAACTCTTCAGTCCGGTACAGACAAGAACAGGCACATCAATATCGGCGAGTCCACAAGATAAGTCAAACCCACGCAGTTTTCCGTTTATGAAGGATGAATCATTACCCCAGAAGAGATTGTATGTTTCCATGTTAATCGAATTCTTGGCGATTGAGGACTCACTCTCAGACTCGGAAGAATTGCCAAACAGGAGTTCAAACTTGTCAAGCTCTTTCGTCGACTCCTGGGTTCTAGCTTCGAACAGAGCTGAATCGATTGCCGGATAGTTTAGTCTAGGGTTAACAATCACTAGACTAAGCAGTCCGGGAGGGTTTGTGAGAGCTAATCCTACGGCAACTGCACCCCCAAAACCATGGCCAATCAAATGAAATGACTCGATATCAAGTGAGTAGATCAGCGCGGCGAGTTCCGAAATATAATATTGGAAAGTAATATCTAAAGAGGACAAGTTCTGGGACATTCCACTCCCCAACTGATTGTACCTCAGAGACTTTCCATGATCAAAAATACCTTTCATATAAGAGCTGTCAAGGCCAGGTCCGTCGCCAACAATTACGATAAATTCACCATCTGCCTCCTCCACTTCATAGTAGATTTCGTTCCCGTTGAACAATATCTGTCCTTCATATGATAGACAGACTGTTGAGGCAAACAAAAGCACTACGGCGAAGACAGTTCTCAAGCGGGGCACGCCAATTAACTTGTTGTCACCATTCTTTTCCATTTTTTCGATCTCCTCGTGAAACAGATAGAAGCTCTCTAAGCAAACTCTCCAAATCGCTTGATAATGGACACAAACGTCGATGAGGCTCTCATGAGGAGTTCCTAGTGGACATGAAGCCACACACACATTGGTGAATTTCCTCTGTTATTCCACGCGTAGTAGGGAATAAGAGAAAATCTAACGTTCTTGCCCTTGCTCTTGACTGAACCAAGAGAATCGTATAGCTTCTTATCCCAGTCATCAAGATCATAAGCTATTCCTTTTCCACTTATAACAACTGGATTCCCATCTAGAGCGTCACTCTCGGATAGTTCGAAGTTTCTTTTCGAAGGAACCGACAACGTTCGTACATCAAAAGTGGGGTTGTCTATACCTTCTGCACAATAGATTAACGGGCCTCTTTGGATGGCCACTTTATCAGTATTCTCTCTCAGAAGCGGATTTGCTGTCATCATTCGGATTCGCATCGGAAGTGTGAGCGAGACTTCAGTCTTGCCCTTCCAGTTTCCCTCAAGTCTGACGAATCCCTTTTCCGGTCTTATCTTTTGCTTAACACCATCAATTTGAAGGTCGAAATTTCCTTCAGTCCATTCTGGAATTCTCAGGAGAATGGAGAGACTGGTATCAAGATCTGTGGAAATTACGAGATTCACTTCTTCAGAATGAGGGAAGGCTGTCTTTTGAACGATTGATACCTCTCCGTCTCTGAAAGGAATTGACGCTCTACTTGCTTCATAGAAATTGACTCTTATCTCATCGAGTGTTGTACCGTAAAGATAGCCACTGAATGAGGTGAGAAGCCTGGCAATGTTCGGGGGACAACAGGCACACTCAAACCATTCCTTTCTGTTGTGGTTGCCGACGTCTTCAAGTGGGTTCACATAGAAGTAGCGTCTCCCGTCAAGAGAGATTCCCGACAAGACACTATTATAGAAAGACCTTTCAAGTACATCGAGGTACTTCGCATCACCAGCGAGCATATACATTCGCCAGTTCCAGAAAACATTTCCAATCGCGGCACATGTTTCGGAATAGGCTCTCCCGCTTGGCAGTTCATAAGCTTCCCCAAAAGCCTCTCCTTCATATCTTGATCCTACTCCGCCCGTAATGTACATTTTTCTCGATGTCAGATCTATCCACAGCCTCTCAAGAACGGCGAGAAGTGTTTCGTCGCCTGTTTCGAGAAATACGTCGGCCGCTCCTGTCAGTAAATAAAGCATTCTAACCGCGTGCCCTGCGAGTTCCTTAAGGTCTCTGAAAGATGCGTGGTCGATATGGTATTCATCACCACCGGCGTAACCCTTTCCTCGATTGTCAATGAGCCTTTGGACAAATTCCAGATAATTGCGATTTCCAGTCTCGCGGTGCAGCTCGATCATTGCCATTTCCAGTTCTGGATGCCCGGTAGTCACTTCACAGTCATCATCGGGAAAAGTTTTCAGGATGTTATCGGCCACTTTCACACATACGTTGAAGAGGGACTCATTCCCGGTAACTCTTTTGTAAGCTATTCCCGCCTGAATAAGATGACCTGCGCAGTAGAGCTCATGCATACTCTTCAAGTCTTTCCATTTCTCCGATGCTCTTTCACCTGTGAAGTAAGTATTAACGTAACCTACTTCGCTTTTCTTCTGAACACTCTCTATAAGGGTTATCAAAGATTCTATTCTTGTTTGAATCTCGGAATCCTCGTCATACGAAAGGGAATACGAGGCCGCTTCTATCCACTTATAAATATCGGAATCATTGAAGAACCAGCCTGTAAAATCTCCTTCCATGCTCCCTATAGCCTTTCTGAAGTTATCAATTCTGCCACTAGATTCAAGATAATCATATTGAAGAGCGAGACTGGTCGATTTCATCAGATCTTGATATCTTCTTACAAAACCCGCCAGTTCTACTCTTTCAATTGCTATAGGTCTCACCTGTGCTCTTGGTGACCGTGACGTATCATTAACGAAAGTCACTTTGTCCACCTCCAAAGAAGATCCTCTCTTCTCAAGAGTAGCAGAAATCGTGGAAACTTTTGTATCCTGAAATAGGGAGGTCATAACCATGTTTGAGAAGATAGATTACTGGATATCTGCTGCGAGTTATTCAGACAGAAACGGGACTTGGCTAATAGAAGCGGCGCTCATTCATCCGAACATTGGAGAGACCCACGAATATGGTGAGGAATGGACGCGCGAAGAGATTATGGAAAAGTGTGATGTGTTTGTGTTTTGTTTGATCACAAGAGACGAAAAAGGCAATTGGAATAGGGGAGATCAGCTGAGAAAGATTGAGACTGAGAAAGGGACTTTTATCAGGATTGATGGTTTAAAGAAAACAGGCGATTATCTTGGTGATATTCCGTTCTTTGAAGGAGCCAGATAAGCTGAATAGATTTGCTAACAAGAACTGAAGCAAATCAATAATTGCATCAAGAAATGATCTTCAAGATCCATAGATCATGTAAATTCCTGGTGTTCGATCTTGGACCTGTTTGTAATAAGCTTCTTTTAAGGATATTCACTGTGATATTATTAAAAATACTATTAGTTCAATTAGCTCGATTTCTTATTTAGCGGATCAAAAAAAGATGGTTTGGGGGTTTCAGATGAAGGTTAAGATTCTCTTGACGCTTGGTATTCTATTCTTTATCGTAAGTGCTTTCGGAGTTGGATCTATAAGATATCTGGTTAGGCCCGGAGATAGGCTTTTCAATATAATTAGGGATTACAATTTGAGGATCAGCACCGTGCTTGACCTGAACAGCATAGATGATCCTCGCAATCTTGAACCGGGCGAATTTATATACCTCCCTACAGGGGACGGCTTCTTCTACGAGGTTCAGTATGGTGATTCCATCGATTACATTGCCAAACTCTTCTTTGCACTTGCAGAACACCTCATTGCTGCGAACAACTTGAGTTGCAATTCAGTTATTTATCCCGGTCAGAGACTGTTTGTTCCACTTGAATCAATAAGTGTTTGCAGTAACGCGAATCCCGGCACACAGTTCACTTGGCCAGTGTACGGGAAGATTTCTTCGGAGTTTGGTTGGCGGAAGGATCCGTTCACAGGAGTCTCTACCTTTCATTCAGGTATGGACATAGCAGTTCAGAGAGATGCTCCCGTGTTCGCTGCAAAGGAAGGAACGATAATTGAGGCTCAGGAAAACGGTGGGTATGGGCTGAATATTATAGTTCAACACTATGACGGTGCCAAAACGAGGTATGCTCACCTGAATCATATAAGTGTCTATGTCGGGCAAAGAGTTTTAAGGGGAGAGTTGATCGGTAGAGTGGGAGAGACGGGGAGGTCAACAGGACCTCATCTTCACTTTGAGATCATTGATTCGAGAGATCAATGTAGAGATCCGAGAGGCTATCTTACGGGATCCAATTACATGTACGTTAGAAGAGAAACAGATAGCCTTGGAGTTGGGGGTAGATAGTATCTACAGCACTAAGTTCATTGAGTCAAGCTCTTATGATCCTTGGTTAAATCTGGCCGTCGAAGAGTATCTCCTGAATTCATTTGCCAGTGAGAGCATCGTTCTATACCTATGGCAAAATCAAAATACGGTCGTTATCGGCAGAAATCAAAATGCGTGGCAGGAGTGCAGGCTTAACAACCTTGAAAGGGATAACGGAAAACTGGCAAGAAGGCTTTCAGGGGGCGGGGCTGTCTTTCACGATCTTGGAAACTTGAACTTCACCTTTCTATTGCCTAAGAGAGAGTACAACCTTCACAGGCAACTCTCGGTAATTGTAGACGCCGTGAAGGAAATCGGGATCGAAGCCCATTTCAGCGGTCGAAATGACATACTCGCCGAGGGAAAGAAATTCTCCGGAAACGCCTTTTATCATGGACAGTACGCATCCTATCATCACGGCACAATTCTGATTGACGTAGATACAGGAAAACTATCAGAATACCTGAACGTTTCCAAAGCAAAGATTGAATCAAAAGGCGTGAAGTCGGTCGTATCAAGGATTGTGAATCTTAAGGAGTTGAAGCCGGACCTGTCCATTGAGAAAATGAAAAAGGCGATGTACATGGGTTTCATTGAAGAATACGGTCGCATAGACAGCGTTCTTGACTTCGAAAAACTGGCGGTTTCAACGGATGTCACGAGACTCTATGATAAGTATTCATCAAAAGAATGGCTTCTTGGAAGGAGTCCAGAATTCAACTTCAGAACCAGTAATAGATTTTCCTGGGGAGGAATAGAGTTACTGTTCACTTCCAGAAAGGGTACAATTGCCGATGTCGCGATCTACTCTGACTCGATGGATGTTGATTTTATTGAGCATTTGAGACAAGGCCTCACGGGAACTGATTTTTCTAAACCAAGCATTTTAGAAGCTCTTCACAATCTCCCTAAATGCGTTGAGAGAGACGACATAATTGATTGGCTGCATAAAACAGATCTTAGTTAAGAGTTAAGTCTGAAATTAAACATAAATGCTGATCGTTAGGTAGTTCAAAAGAGACGATTTGCCTTCAAGGAGCTTCGCGAATCTCCGATCTCTATTAGGAGACTTTGAGTAAGCTATTCCCCTGCAAACCAGTAGAGTTAAGTCATCGTCAGGAAACCGCAAGGTCTCCACTTTATATTCAGAATCTTCAACTGTAATTCTGTAAGGCGAAAGAGAGATCTTTATGCTTGCGGATAGTGGCATCTATTTGCCAAATTGAAAAGTCAGATCTGTGAAAGCTTTGGGAAGATGTTTTATAATATAGTTGAAGACTGTGGTCTTACTTGGTTTTTTTATGTAATGCTAGATAGATCAAGAAATAATTCGAGGATTACAGGAGGTTCAAAATGGCACGAGTAATGAAGACAATGGACGGTAACACTGCTGCCGCCCATGTTGCTTATGCTTTCACGGAAGTTGCGGCTATTTACCCTATTACCCCTTCCTCATCAATGGCAGAGCTTGCGGATGCATGGGCAGCAAATGGAATGAAGAATATCTTTGGACAACCAGTTGACGTAATAGAAATGCAATCAGAGGCCGGCGCGGCCGGCGCAGTACACGGATCCCTTGTTGCAGGCGCTCTTACAACCACATTCACAGCATCACAGGGATTATTATTGATGATTCCGAACATGTATAAGATTGCCGGAGAACTCCTGCCCGGAGTCTTCCATGTCAGTGCTAGAGCAGTTGCCGGCCACGCTCTTTCAATTTTTGGAGACCACTCTGACGTTATGGCTACAAGACAGACTGGATTTGCTCTTCTGGCCTCGGGAGGTGTTCAGGAAGTAATGGATCTCGGTTCTGTGGCGCATCTCTCGGCGATTAAGTCAAGAGTTCCTTTCCTTCATTTTTTTGATGGATTCAGAACATCGAGTGAAGTGCAGAAGATTGAGGTTATGGATTATGAGGACCTTAAAGGACTTCTCGACTATGAAGCGCTGAAGGAGTTCAAAGACAGAGCTTTGAATCCCGATCATCCAAAGACAATGGGAACGGCACAGAATCCCGATATATACTTCCAGGCGAAAGAAGCTTCAAACAGCTTCTATGATGCAGTTCCTGAGATCGTTGCCGAATATATGAACGAGATCTCTAAGCTAACTGGCAGAGAGTACAAGCCTTTTGTTTATTATGGTGATTCCGATGCGGAGAGCGTAATTATCGCTATGGGTTCTGTCACCGATACGATAGAGGAAACAATTGATTACCTTATGAAGAAGGGTGAGAAGGTAGGAGTAATCAAGGTTCATCTCTACAGACCGTTCTCAGCAAAGTACTTTCTTGATGTCCTTCCAAAGTCGGTGAAGAGAATAGCCATTCTTGATAGAACAAAAGAGCCCGGTTCTCTTGGAGAACCTCTTTATGAAGATGTCAAGACTCTATTCTATGGAGATGAGAATGCTCCTGAGATCTTCGGTGGCAGATATGGACTAGGTTCTAAGGATACGACTCCTTCTCAGATAAAGGCCGTATTTGATAATTTGAAGCTTTCGACACCGAGAGATCACTTCACAATAGGTATTGTTGATGACGTTACCAACACTTCTCTTGAGATCAAGGAGAAGATAAATGCTGCTCCGGAGGAGACCATACGCTGCAAGTTCTGGGGATTAGGTTCAGACGGCACTGTTGGAGCTAATAAAGATGCAATCAAGATAATCGGCGATCATACCGATATGTATGCACAAGGATACTTCGCATATGATTCGAAAAAGTCTGGAGGCGTAACGATTTCGCACCTGAGGTTCGGAAAGAAGCCGATAAAGTCTACATACCTCATTGATGAAGCTGACTATGTTGCCTGCCACAAGCAGTCATATGTGTATCAGTATGAATTGCTTGAAGGACTTAAGAAAGGTGGAACGTTTGTTCTCAATACTAGTTGGGATTCTGAAGAGCTCGACAGGAATCTCCCTGGAGGAATGAAAAAATACCTCGCTGAAAACAAGATAGAGTTTTACACGATCGATGCTACGAAGATCGCGATGGAGATAGGACTCGGTACAAGAATAAATACGATAATGCAGTCTGCCTTTTTCAAACTCGCAAATGTTGTTCCAATAGAAGATGCTATCAAATATCTTAAGGACGCAATAGTTAAGTCCTACGGAACTAAAGGCGAGAAAGTTGTACAGATGAATTACAAGGCAGTAGACAGCGGTATTGAAGCATTGAAGAAGATAGAGATTCCAGAATCCTGGAAGAATGCTAAGGATGAAAAGAGAGAGGAAGAATCTGGAAGACCAGAATTCGTTAAAAACATCGCAGATGTTATGAACAGGCAGCAGGGAGACAAACTACCGGTTTCTGCATTTGTTGGGAGAGAAAACGGAGAATTCCCAAACGGTACATCGGCATACGAAAAGCGCGGAATAGCGGTTATGATTCCAGAATGGCAGATAGACAATTGTATTCAGTGTAACCAGTGTTCTTATGTCTGTCCTCATGCAGCAATTAGGCCATTCCTGATCAATGATGAAGAAGAAAACAAGGCTCCCGATTTCTTCGAGACTAAGAAAGCAATGGGTGGAAAGACCTTCGACGGACTGAAGTACAGAATTCAGGTTTCGCCACTGGACTGCACGGGTTGCGGAAACTGCGCAGACATCTGTCCGGCTCCTAACAAGGCTTTGGTTATGAAGCCCCTTGAGACACAGATCGAAAAAGAAGTATCAAATTGGGAATTTGCCACTACTGTTTCGGAGAAGAAAGATGTCATGAATGTTGAGACCCTTAAGGGTAGTCAGTTTTCTAAACCTCTTCTTGAATTCTCTGGAGCTTGCGCGGGTTGTGGAGAGACACCATATGCGAAGTTAGTGACACAATTATTCGGAGATCGAATGCTCATCGCCAACGCAACAGGCTGTTCGTCTATTTGGGGAGCTTCGGCCCCAGCAACTCCTTATTGCAAGAACAGCGAAGGTAAGGGACCGGCCTGGGCCAACTCTCTCTTCGAAGATAACGCTGAGTATGGATTCGGAATGGCAATGGCAATTAATCATGGTAGGAGTAAGCTTGCCGAGATAATCGAGGAGCTTCTGAAGCAAGACATTCCCGAAGACATGAAGGCACCATTTGAAGCTTGGTTGGAAGGAAAAGACGACGCGAAGTCTTCAAAGGCAGCAACGCTTGATATATTGAGAGTCATTTCGAAGGGTTGTAAGAATGAAAAGGCCAAGGAACTTATGAAGGCGATTGAAGAGAGAAAGGATCTACTAATTAAGAAGTCCGTTTGGATCTTCGGGGGAGACGGATGGGGCTATGACATTGGATACGGCGGTCTCGACCACGTGCTCGCCTCCGGCAAAGATGTGAATGTTCTCGTATTCGACACTGAAGTCTACTCTAATACCGGTGGTCAGTCTTCCAAATCTACTCCGACAGCAGCTGTAGCTAAATTTGCCGCTTCAGGAAAGAAAACGAAGAAAAAGGATCTTGGCAGAATGGCAATGACTTATGGCTATGTCTATGTTGCGCAAGTTGCCATGGGAGCAGATAAGAATCAGCTTATGAAGGCTATCACAGAGGCCGAGAAGTATCCGGGCCCATCGCTTGTTATTGCATATTCTCCCTGTATCAATCACGGTATCAAGATCGGAATGGGAAAGACTCAAGAGCAAGAAAAGAGAGCAGTTTCAGCAGGTTACTGGCATCTCTACAGATACAACCCGCTCTTGAAGGAACAGGGCAAGAATCCCTTCATTCTTGACTCGAAGGAGCCAAAAGAGTCGTTTGTTGACTTCTTGATGGGTGAAGTGAGGTACAGCGCCCTCAAATCGACGTTCCCCGATATTGCCGATGAATTGTTCAAGAAGGCTGAGGAAGACGCTAAAGAAAGATATGAAACATACAGAAGGCTGGCCTCTGATTAATTCAATGTGAATTGTGCGGGTGGTTCACCGCCACCCGCTTTTTGTCAGAATCGGATGGTTTTTCTGTTTTTGAGATTCTCTGAAGGAGGTTTTCAATGAACGCTATCGATTACGCCCTTAAGTTGGAAAAGGATGGAAAGGCTTATTACACAAAGCAGGCACAATGTGCAAAGGACTTGCAGCTGAAGAAGCTGTTTGAGATGCTTGCAAACGATGAACAAAGACACTATGAGATCATAAGTGGTTTTAAGGATAAGAACTACATGTATAAGGGGACTTACACTTTCAAGACAACCAGGAATATGTTCTCGGAAATGCTTAAAGACGAGAAGTGCTTCGAAGTTGAGGCAACTAATCTTGACGCATACGAGCATGCAGTCGAGATGGAGAAAGAGAGTGTCAAGCTTTACCTTGATCAGGCTAAGCTTACGAGTGAACCATCTGAGAAAGAAACACTCCTTAAGTTAGCCGCCGAAGAAAACAAACATCAGATAATTCTCGAAAATCTTATGGATTTCATTAGAAAGGGTCTCGATTGGAGTGAATCCCCTGAATTCAGCCATCTTGAAGAATGGGATCAGTTCACCGATTTAGACAAATACTGATTAGCATCAACTTGATAAAGTAAAGACCGGGACTTAGTCCCGGTCTTTGTAACTCAGGGGTAATCCATGTCGCCTTCGCTTGCCTTACATTCTAAAGGGGTTGTGCCTGTGGTTTCTCTGGTCTCTGATAATGAGACTTAACCCCGAAGAAAAAGGTTCAGTCAGATAGGATTTTTTCTGCGAGTTCTAAATCTTCAGGAGTGTTAACACCCAGAAACTCCTCATCATGTTTTGTCTTAAAGCCGCATACAGACTTATTGTCACTCAATGCCAGAGAGACAATATCGGCAATGTAAATTTCTCCCGTTTCACTGTTGGGTACGAGTCTTTCAATGTACTGTTCCACAATTTCCTTCCTGATAATTATCGGGCCTATATAGAATTCCCAGGGCGGAGGAAAGTCAGGAATCTTTCTCTCCTTGAAAGAGATGACATTGCCTGATTTGTCCCTCTCTACCAGGGCATATGGAAATCTTTTGTCTGTTACTCCAGAGAGAAAGGTGATATCACATTTATTGAAGCTGTGGAGGTCAGTCATAGCTTTCAAAGAATCCTCTCTGATGAGTATGAGGTCTGAGTACATAACGAGAATATCTGAGTTTTCAGGAATCAGATGAAGCGCCCTTTTCAAAGCGTCGGCAGTTCCTTTTGGGGAATCCTGATTTGCTATTAGAACGCTGCTATCAAGAGCTTTCCTAAAATCATTTTCAGAATCGGGATTGATAACAACGATCGAAGTATTGCTATCACAGATTCGTTTGATTTTATTGAGTACGTGCACTATCATTGATTCTCCTCTAACTTTGACAAGAGGCTTTGGTATTGAAGTTTTCAACCTTTTCCCCTTACCAGCAGCCAGAACTACTGGAACCAGCACGTTGATCCCTCCTCTAAAACAATGATAGCATTTTCGCTCAGCAAGATTATTAATAGTATCTATTTTATCCTCAAAAGATAACCAGGGCTGTTGATGACTCACAATAAGCATTAGGTCACAATGTCAAGAGAATCCAAATCGGTTCTCCCGTCTATGTGATCAAGTGCAGTTCAGTAAGACTACCGGAAAGTTCGTTCTGACAAAAAAAGGTGTATTTCAGCACCTTCTTACCGGAAAGAAGAGTTATAATCATTACTTAAGGGAGGGTTTGCAATTGGAGTATCTGGATCTGTCCTTAAGATTATTCTGTGCCCTCGTTGCGGGAGCATTGATAGGAGTCACGAGAGAGAGAATATACAAGCCTGCTGGCCTTAGGACGCATTCACTAATTTGCGTTGGGGCCGCCTTCATAACTGTTCTATCCACAACCGTTTTCGTAACTGCCGAACATGGTGACCCTGGGCGTGTTGCGGCACAAATCGTTTCTGGAATAGGATTTCTTGGAGCAGGAACAATATTGAAGAAGGGTTTTTCCGTTAAAGGCTTGACAACTGCTGCAACACTATGGGTAACCGCTGCCGTAGGCATGGGTTTCGGCAGTGGAGAATACCTTCTATCTGCAGTAGTTACTGTATTTGCATTGATGATTGTTCTCTTTCTCAAGAGAATAGAGCTTCTCATAGGGGGAAGGAATCTACCCAGGGTCCTAATTGTCGCGAACAACACTCAAGAGATGTCTAGAAAGGTTTCAGAATGGTTCATGGATAACGGATTGACAGTAGAGTCACTAGAGATCGATGAGGATGAAGAGAGCCTAAGTCTCTTGGTTGAAGTCAGTAAAAGCGATGCCATAAAAGTTAAGACCCTTATTGTTGGGCTTTCAAGACTGAAGGGCATCAGAAGTGCTGAGCTTCGGTAACTTCATTTTCTCGGACAAATGTGGTCTATCCAGAGTTCCTGACCTCCTATCGAAAAAGATGTAATTGTACCCTGAAGATTCAGTATTCCCTTAGGACCGCTCACGCCTGTCAGAGTCACACTTACTCCACCGATTATTTTTCCATTGATGTCGGAGAAGTCCTGAACATTTTCTAGAACTCCATTTATCTCTACATTGATGTTTCCACCGTATTCTCCGTAATAGAGAACGAGACCAGAGGGTTTTACAGGGAACTTAAAAGAGATAGTGATGTTGTTCAGATTGACATCCTTACCCGCATGCCCTGACATTCCTGCATTCGTGACGGTCATTACCCCATTTGGCGTGAGAGTTCCATTGAACCAAAAGAATGGCTTCATTACCATCTGTGTTGTAAGTTCAGAAAAGACATCACCATTATGGTACTGTGTTCCAACAGCGAATCCTTCAAAGTCAACACATTTCAGAACTAGGTAACATCCAGAAAACATGAGAAGTGTCGTCAATACAAGGGCTAAAATGACAATGCGTTTCATAGAATCGCCTCCCCGTAGAATTTGGCAAAAATTGAAGTGAGAATCGAGAGAAAGAATGACTATGACCTGATAATTATATTCCAGTGTTCTCTTAGATCAAAGAAGGTTGATGTCTGTCTTCGTTTCATATGATTTAAACAATTGATGAAATTATAAGGATTCATTCCAGATTTGAGAGAAGAGTTGGAAAGCCAAAAATTGAAATGACGGTCATTTGCTTTCTCGAATTTGAAAGTATCTAGCTACCGCCAATGTTAATATAAAAAGACTGGGAGCATTCTATATCAGTGATAGTGGAGACCGGGGAAAAGCAATCTGAGAACTTCTGAAGTAGGAGCTTCATGTTGAAGGAATTTGCTTTCAGCAGTTGAGTGTGAATCGGATGGTGTTAGAAGAAGATTGGAAGATACTACAAAGAAAAACAGCAGGATCATCCGGTCTATATTCCAGGGCCTGAGAATTATTCTTCCTGCTTCAGTGCTCTGAGAAAGAGGTGTTTTTGTGATTCTATGGAGTGCGATTACCCGACATAAGACGGAAAATAACGATTCCGCAATCTTCTTAGGAGAAGTCACATCAAGAGCTTTGAGGCAAGGGATGAGTCATGAGCTTCATTGAGAAGGATCTAGTTATTGTTGGTTCTGGAATATCGGGAATCCATGCAGCTTTGGCTGCATCCAGAAAAGGCCTTGAAGTACTGCTTGTTGAAAGGAATGGCTGCGTTGGTGGCATTTCCACTGTAGGCCTATGCAGTCCCTTTATGAGATTCTGGCTTGGGGGCGAATCTCTTGTTTCGGGGATTTTTGGGGAGATCCTGGTTGACCTTCATGAGAGTGGGGGGATCCTCAGAAACTCCTTCGATTCAGAGACTCTTAAGATTATCTTTTTGGAAAAGCTTAGAAAGGCAGGAGTTTCGCTTGTCCTTCATTCGCTACCTACAGAAGTCGTCTCCTCCGAGCGAATAATTGATGAAGTTAGTTTTATTTCCTCTTCGGGAGCCAAGTTCACTGCAAGAGCAAAGATGTTTCTCGATTCAACGGGGGACGCCTCGCTAGCTAAAATGGCAGGTGCCACTCTCTTCTCCGGTAATATTGAGGGTGCACACCAGGCTACAACCCTTATGTTTACAATGAGCAACATCGACTTTGAGATAATTAGAGAGGACGTTCGTCGTAGAAGAAGCAACTTCTTCAAATGGGTGAGACCCGATTCAAAGCCTCTTTCAGTTGCGGGCTACTTCGAGGAGATCGAAAAGGCCAGAAAGAGCGGATTCAACAATCTTCACGACTACTTTTTCTTCGTTGAACTTCCCGGAGAAGACAGAGTATCCATAAACACAACTCACTCGTTCGATAGAGATCCCGTTAATCCTTTTGAACTGAGTCAATCAGTCTTCGAATGCTCTGAGCAGATAGATCAGCTTGTCGCCTTCGTTAGGAAGTACGTTCGGGGATTTGAGAAGTCAAGAATTGAGAAAATCGCAGACGATATAGGAATTCGAGAGAGTAGAAGAGTGAAGGGGCTTTACGTTTTCACTGGAGAAGATGTAAGGTCGCACAGGAAATTCGCTGACGGAGTTGTCAAAGCGACATATGGAATAGATATACATTCTCCTGAAACACAAAAGATTACTCCAGAAATGAGGGACAGTGTTCCTCTCTATTCTGACTACTACGAGATTCCTATAAGGGCACTCATCAGCTGCGATTTCGATAATCTATACACCGCAGGCAGATGTTTTTCAAGTGATTTTGAAGGTCAAAGTGCCGGAAGGATTATGCCTACGTCGGCCGGAATGGGACAGGCTATTGGAGTGGCCTCTGCGATTTCTTTTGAGAGTGGCAGACCAATAAAAGAAATCTCCAGAGATGAAATCAATGGAGAACTTGACAGAATCACTGATAAAAACTCAATCATTTCTCTAGCGGAAATTCTTAAAAGCGACAACTCAAACTAGATATGCTTTTTCTGATTCGGGGAGGCCCAATTTAGACTATTAACTAACAGGAAGTTGTAAATGATCTAGATAATAACTCAGTCAGTGCGCGACAGATATTAGAATTGCAGGCAGTCTTTTCGGCTAAGACAGATCATAGATGGGGATGTGCGATATTGAAGGACAGAGCATCTCTTGATTTGAAAAAGATCCCGGCATTGTGAGGATAAATGAGAATTGATTTCTCCCCAATTATTCGTTTCACGGAGGCTGTCGTAGCTTATCGAATTTCGAGGTGTCATATGAAGAGAGCGTTGGTTCTGGGTGGTGGAGGAGCAAAAGGTGTGGCTCACGTTGGGGTTATTCGCGCGCTTGAAGAGAAAGGGTTCGTTCCTGACCTCATTGTGGGAGTTAGCATTGGTGCGCTAGTCGGGTCGGCATATTCAATATTGGCTGATTCAAGTAGCCTCTGGGAAATTACGTTGAGGACCTACAGAAAGGCGGCCAGATGGCTTTCATTAAAGAAATCAGCGGCAAGAACGCATTCGCCGATCTTGAGTGCGATCGTGTGTGCATATGTGAACACTTTTAGAGAAGTACTTCCCTCCAGGAGATATTTCAGAATTCTTAGGAAGCACTTGGGGGGGTACAGATTCTCCGATACAAAGATTCCTTTTATGTGTACATCTACAATCATGAATTCCGCTGAACTTTGCATCCACAATGATGGAAGTATATATGAAGCTCTTAGAGCTTCAATGGCTATTCCTGGCTTATTCAAACCTGAAGAGAAAGGAGGGCTAATACTTGCCGATGGCGGTATACTGAACAACCTTCCTGTAAGTGTAGCAAGAGAGGCGAACAGCACTTTCGTAGTTGCGGTAGATCTTTCTTCATCTGATGAGGTTACTTCCTTCAATACTTCGAATTCAATATTGGGAATAATAGATGAATACAAAGCCGGTGTGATTTTGCAGAGAGAAATAGCTGCTGCAGATATTGTAGTATCTCCAGTTATGACCAGGAGAATCGATTTGATGGATTCTTCATCCTGTATTGATGTAATGAATGAATCGTATGAAGAAGCGCTCAAATATGATTTTAACGGAGTGACACTTTGAGGATACATGTCGGAGGATACGGTTTTCAGGGCCTCGCCGCTGTGGAGCACATAAATGACCTCATTGGCAAGGGAGAGATGATTCTTAACGGACTGGCGGGGTATTACGCAGTGATTTCAGAGACGCTGGGAGAAAATAAGGCGATGAGCCGGTTATCTGAGTTTGTGAAGAGGTTCTTCAAGACGCTGAAAGTTATGGATGGCTTCACGGTCTCCTCATCGCTAGGGCTGTCGTACAGGCTGCAAAAGGTTCGGCACTGCCGGATCTGGTCCAGACAGAATCGTGTATTCGAGAGCGATGTGAGAGATTTCTTTCTGGAAGGGGTTTCAGGGACCACAAATTTCAGAGCTGAGGTCTTTGATCTTGAAGAACGGACGGTAAAACTTTTCTCGGGAATGGCTAGGGGAGTTGCGGCCTCATGCATTTCTCTCCCCGGTCTTTTCCCGCCTTATATGGATAGATACGTTACCACTACTTATCTTAGCCAGATTCCGGTATCGTTTCTCTCGGATGGAGATATAGTTCTGGTAAACCTTAGAGATCCATCTTCCGGCAGGCTAAAAACAGCTTCAGATTTGCTGTTTCAGTCTATGGAGGTCCGCTCTTTGAACTATGCGAGGGAGATGCTTTCACATTCCAAATGCCAATTAGTAAGAGTTTCGAAGATAGTCTGTTCGGACAGCGCATTTGATTTTTTAGAGAAGTTGAGAAAGAGATTGTAGTTTTGGCAAGTGGTAGTATTGATATGTGTTATTTGCTGTCGGAATAAAGGGGTGAATGGGGGGCAGCCAAATGTTCAAAACAATGGTGATAATCGGCACTCTTCTTGCAATGGGATTCTACCTCGTCAGCGGTACGAAAAAAGGATTAGATGAGTTTGTAACGATGGAGTATGACGGCAGAACGAGACAAAGCATAGTTCATCTACCTCCGACAATAAAAGACGAGGAGTTGCCAGTAGTCTTTGTCTTTCATGGTCTTTTTGGCAATAGTAACTACACAAAGAATACATACGGAATAACGGAAGTTGCAGACAAAGAGGGTTTCATTTCGGTCTATCCTGAAGGGACCGGCCCTCTGAACAGTGTTTTCTTGAGCTGGAATTCGGGGTTCTGTTGCGGATACGCTATGGAAAACAATGTTGATGATGTCTCGTATATTTACGAGCTAGTTGGCGAAATAAGAAACAGCTATCCCGTTGACGAGACTAGAATTTATCTTGTCGGTCTTTCTAATGGAGGTATGCTTGTCTATAGGCTTATGTCCCAGTATCCAGAACTATTTGCAGCTTGTGCCATTGTCTCCTCTTCTCCAGCGGGTGGAACTGATGAAAATGCCGTAGTTATGATAGACCCTCCGGACGTAGGAGTTCCGCTTATAGTGTTTCATGGGATGAAAGATCCTATAATACCCTTTCAGGGAGGTTTTTCGAGCAGCTCCGAAGCCAACGGAATGTATTTTCCCCCGGCAGAAGAGTCTGTGGAATTCTGGGCAACAAAGATGGGAGCAAGTACCCTACAAGAGACACAACAGGAAAATGGACTGGTCATACTGAAAGAGTACACCGGGAAAGACGAGAGAAGTCTTGTCCATTTCTACACTATAACTGACGGTGATCACACCTGGCCGGGAAGAGAAAAGGGGATCGACTCTCTCAGCAGTTCCTCCAATGCAAGCATAAAAGCCAGTGAAATGATCTGGGAGTTTTTTGAAGCCAAGCACCTAGAATGATTTCTTATGTACTTCTAGGTGATATCATTTTACATAGCCAACTCCTGGTTCCTGAAACTTCCCCAATCTGAATCCTCTTCTTATAAGAAACTCGTGAATCTCATTATCGGAATCACTATTGCCAGGAAAGATAGCAGTATCTCCCCCATTATTAGTAACTCTGTGCATCTCGCAGAATTCGGCTGCAAGGAAATCTCCAAAAACGTGCCCCGAGATGACAACATCCGTGAAGTCTTTCTCAAAGGGAATCTCCTCTACCAAGCCATCAACAACATAGAAATTACTTAATCCTTCTACTTTCGCCCCTTTTTTCAAGTACGCCCTCAAAGTTCTCATCGGCTCAACTACGTGAACGACTGATTTTTCCTAGTTCACCGTAACGAATGACAGCCTGCCAGTACCCGCTCACAAATCGACAACTCTCTTGCCACTTAATTTAACCAAGTCTGTCAGTAATTTGTCATTCCATTTCGTGAATTCGAGAGAGTCGTATACAGATGGATCGACGATGTATACAATCCAGTCGTTCGCATTCTTCAGTACTTCTTATTCTGCTTCTCTGATCTCTTCTTTAGATGAGTTTTCCGAGGTTTCTTTCACGATTCTTTCGAATATCTCCTCGGTGTTAGGAAGAACCTTCTTGAAGTACCAGAGGATTTCTGGATTGGTCTTTAGAACTATTGCCAGAGATTGTTAGAATAAATGGTTTCTTGCAAGATGGGAGATATTGTGCTTTTCCAGCAGTAGATGAGTCTTGATGTCAATGTTTTTAACATCGATCCAGTTCAGTGACAAGAAAATCACTCCATTGGATGAATTCTATTATGCGTTGTATCATGATAAAATCTGGATTATCTTTGGTCTTTTTGACGGGAGTTTTTATGAAGCTTAACCACAACAAATTCGAGAGAAGGCTTGGAGTTTTCTTCATGGTTTTGTGGATCGTGATTTTCATCTTCTACTTGACCTGGGACGGGTGGCTTTATGAGTGGCAAGATTGCGGTTACAGTGGGCCAAACCAGCATTTCGATCTCGATCTTCTTGATATGGAATACGAGCGTACTGCTGACGGCGAGATTACTTATTTCTCGACGAACAACTTACATAATTTGATCTATCTGTGTTATCTAATATTCTTGATCGGTTGGTTGGCTCTGTTATTTGGGTGGGAGTGGGCCAAACAGGGGGCAATGGCGACAATGGGAGTTTCTCTTGTTGCGGCGCTCTCAACTCTCGATCTTTCCGACCATATTTACATGCTCCAGATAGTATATGACGTCGTGCATCTTTCGGGAATAGTTATTGGTGCCTACCTCTTTTCGAAATACTATCTGAAGACCTCTAAGAGTTTGCCGATTGTCTTTGGCACGTGGGCAATATATCTTATAAGCCATTTGATGTTCACACCCTGGCCTTTCTGGGAGAAAGTCGGGCAAGCCTATTTCAGTGTTAACCAGATAAACAATTTGCCATTCTTTTTGTTTGGAATCGAGTACGTTCTTGTTGTAGCTATAATACTCTCAGTCAATTTCGTAGTTGAAAAAATGAATTCCAGAACTTCCAATAGAGTCTTAAGAGTACTAATTCCTCTTGGGCTATATTCCCTTTTATGCCTGGTTATGTATTCGATGGGTCTGATAATTGTCCAGGATATGGACATGAGAACCTGTATTATTGGATGATTATGTAATCTTCATCTGCCCCAGTTCGCTTGTTTTTCGAAGTACCTGTACCGCGACAAGTCTTCCTTTGGCATCGTAATATCTTATGGCATCTCTTATATCCTTTAACTCGTCTGGTTTCATCATTATATATTCGTAACCTTCCCAGACCTTCCAGTTCTTCATCAAAACCCTCCTGAAAGAGATTTTCGGTTTCTATGGTAACACGCATAAGATGAGTATGCAGAATTTCCACGAACATAACAATGCGTGCAATTAACTGAATCGAAAGCGAATGAAAGCAGAGAATTTAACAAGAAGGCATCTGCCATCCGGCTGATCACATCTCAATTAACTACGAAGTGATAATCAACCGTAGTTGCGCTAGATTGGAGATTAACTTGACTGATCATAGTTTGTAAGGGATGGAAGAGATGGTAGAATGAGTCTGTAAACGATAAGGATTACGTACTTATTTAATTGACTGTTTCTTTATTCTTCGGCAGCCTTCAAGAGGATCGTTTTGGATCCAGTATTGACTAGTCAGCTTGAAATTTGAACATGTAAACTTAGTGTCGTTGTTTTTAGTCTATATATTAGTTCAATAGTTTGAAGGGAGGGTATTTTATGAGAAAGACTATTCTAGGATTTCTATTACTACTGCTTTTAGTCTTGCCTTGTTCAACTCTTTTCTCAACGGAGACTGAGATGCCTGTTGTTCAGCCCCCTATGGTTGTAACCACTATGGGGCAGAGTCCGGGTGCTTTGATGTTCAGACTGGTGTGTACTAGAAGCCAGATTGCCTGTGTTCAGGAGGATCTCTTGACTGCCGAACAGCTTGCCGAGATGGCGGCAGGAGAAAATGCTCCAAAGACATTGGTCATAACCACAGGAACGAGTCTCAAAGGAATGGGAGCTGCCGGTATTGATATGAATTTCGAGGTGAAAAGGGTTGAAGCTCTTATTTCCAAGGCTAAAGAACTCGGAATGACGATAATTGGTGCACACATTGAGGGAATGGCGCGCCGTGTAGATTCTACTGACGAGAAGTCAATCAACACAGTGATTCCAGAATCAGATCTGATTCTTGTCATTGCTGACAGTGATTCTGATGGTTTCTTCACCAATTACTCTGAAGAGAATGGAATACCTCTAGTGAAGGTTAATGAATCGCTAGAGATTGGACCCGCTCTCAAAGAACTGTTTTAGTAGGAGAGAGCACAACAATGATTCTCTTATCCATCGACCTTTAGGTCGATTCTAAAGGGGGAGTGTGCTAGTGTACTTCCACGCTGGTCTAATACTTGCCGTTATTGCGATCTCGTTTGGGATTGCAAAGGCTCTAAAGTTAAGTGTTGAGCTCTCTATGCTGGTTGCTGCAATTGCAGCGGCGATTGTTCATTCGGGAGGCGCAATTCCTGTTCGTCATCTGGTTGAAGGCTCTTTCACTTATCTTGATGTCTGTTTGATCTTTATTACGGCTACTTTCTTCATGAATCTGATAAAGGAGTCTGGGGGAGTCGCCTTTTTAGTAAGGCGTATAGTTACCGCCTTCCACAAAAGCAGGGCGCTTTGCCTTTTCTTCCTGACCCTGCTCTTATTGATTCCTGGAGCGCTGACTGGATCCGGTGCTACTACTGTTCTTACAGTAGGAACACTGGTAGGTACGGTTCTCACGTACATGGGAATATCCGAAAAACGAGTGGCTGCGATAATTTTTATCTGTGCCGCAATGAGTGCTGCTGCGCCCCCAGTTAATCTCTGGGCCATGATGGCAGCCGCCGGCTCGAACATGCCTTATGTAGGCTTCTTCATTCCGCTTTTAGTACTGTCGCTTGCGGGCTCTCTTTTTGCAATGTTCTTCCTTGGTGGAAAAGGCAAAAAAGTTGAGCTGAGCGAGGCGCTTAAAGAGCTGCCGGAAGCGCCTGCGAAAATGAACTGGGTAAGGGTAGGTATTCCCTTTGTTGTTCTGATCTTCTTAATAATGGCGGGACGAATTTGGCCTCACTCAATTCCTACGCTGGGACTACCGTTCATGTTCGTTGTGGCATCCATCTTTGCGATTTTCCTAAGCCCCAAGAAGCTAGAAATCCTCAAAATCGCTACAAATACCATTAACACTTTGATCCCTCTTGTAGGAATCATGATAGTTGTGGGTATTTTGATACAGATAATGGCTTTGAGCGGCGCAAGGGGATTGATCTCTCTTGCGGTTGTAACGCTGCCTATGTGGGTTCTGTTTGCGGCGCTATGGCTTATTCTACCGGTGTCAGAGGGATTGCTCCAGTACGCGGTTGCGCCGCTTCTTGGAGTGCCCCTTATACTTCTGTTTAACATGAAGGGTATGGACGCAATAATCGCCCTTTCTGCGATGGCAGTAATGTGGCCTGTGGGAGACATTCTTCCTCCTACGGCAGTTGTTGGAAGGGCAACCGTGATGGAGCTCAAGTTCAAAGGTCGCTACTATAAGGATTTTCTGAAAACTTCGCTTGTACCGATGGGGTTCATTCTACTGATTGCTACATTGTTCTTGATATTCAGTAATGAACTTTCCTTCTTGGTTGGCGGGTGATGTCATGGTCGAAAGGAAGTGGTTTTAATGGCTATTCTGTATACAATTATTAGCGTCTGCTACTACTTGATAATTGCTTTTATCATTTTTGTTATAGCTAGAAACTTAGTCAAGACCAAGAGTTTTCAGGAGGCAATCCTCTTTTCCGTCATGCTAATGCCGTTCATTCTGCGAATCTTGAGAATCAAGTAGGGGGTGCTGATATGACTGACAGAAACCTTATGATTGTCAAGATTGTGTCATCGGTTCTGGTCGGAATTGCCCTGATAATCTCGGGAATTGAGTTCTACAACCACCGAAATTTCCAGGAACCGGTTGTCATAGGGCCGGGAGTCACTTCAGTTAAGACTCTCGGTGACTACTATACACCCTTGAAGGGCACCATAAACGATACCAATATATACATTATCGACAGCGGCGTGCCCGGTGGGACGGCCCTGGTAATCGGAAGGTCACATCCTGAAGAACCTGCGACAAATCTAGCTGCCAAGATATTGGTAGAAAATGCAAGCTTAAGCAAGGGAAGACTTATCGTTGCCATAACGGCAAATCAAAGTGCGTCAAGAGTCACAAGACCGGGCGACGCATATCCGATGTACTACACGATTGAAACACCCTGGGGAGAGAGCAAATACAGAATGGGAGACAGATGGTCAAATCCGTTGGATTCCTGGCCAGATCCCGAAGCGTACGTTCACTACCCCAGCGGTCAACTTCTTGCCTACATGGACATACGTAACTTCAACAGAACATGGCCGGGTAGGGACAACGGAATGATAACGGAACAGACTAACTATGCATTCATGAATCTGATCAGAGAAGAGGGAGTAGACGTCTTCGTCGATTTTCATGAGGCCGAGCTGGAGTACCCTGTCATAAGCACGATAGTTGCTCATCAGAAAGCCGCTGATATTGCAGGACTAGCCTCAATGATACTTACCTCATCTGAATTTAGGATTGGCATGGAGTTCTCACCTCCGAGCCTTCATGGGCTTTCTCATAGAGAGGTTGGAGATCATTCCGACGCCATATCTTTGCTGTTTGAGACTCCCGAACCTTTCCTGGATAGGGTTAGAGGAATCACTGACGAGGCACTTCTGTTAACCGGCAAGGATGAATTTGTTGTGACGGCCGGAAAGTACGGCCTTCTATACGAGAAGATCGATGAGAAAGGTTGGCCAATCGATTTGAGAGTCGGCAGACACTGCTCCTCGACTCTCATGGTTCTCGAATTGTGGAATGACTTTAATCCCGGAAAGGAGGTAGTTGTTGGAGGAGTTCCAAGGTACGACGAGGTAGTTAGTAACGGTACCGGCTTTTATTTTCAGGATCCATCCAAAGCAAGTGAGAGCAAGATCTACTTTGAATGACCGGTAATAACATTATTTTGTTGAGCGTTTTTCCTCAAAAGGGAGGGGTTTTTAGGTGAGAAAGCTACTAGTAACGATTGTTCTTGTACTATCAGTTTTCTACACGGGATTGCTTGCCTGTACTGACATCGGAGTCGGCAAACTTGCGACCGTTGACGGGTCGGTTATATCAGCCCAGTCTGTAGACGGTTCATATGACTCCAGACTTCTGATTCAGCCAGCCGCAGACCACGAACCGGGAAGCATGACGCCGGTTTGGGAATGGATAGTCTATGCTGACAGAAGACCGTTGGTTCAGCTTGGTGAGATACCCCAGGTGGAACATACGTATTCATGGATCCAGACTTCCTATCCATTCTCCAACGAAAAGGGTTTGCTTATGGGCGAGACAACACAAGGTGGAGCAAGAGAAACCGCAAACAGCCCGGATGCCATAATGACTATTGAGCAGCTTCAGGCCTTTGCACTCCAGAGATGTACAACTGCTAGAGAGGCCATTGAGCTTATGGGCTCGTTGGCAGTTGAGTATGGCTACAGAGAATCCTGCTCCCGTGGCGAGGGCCTTACAATTGCAGACGGTGAGGAAGTTTGGTGGTTTGAGATCTACGGAGTAGGCCCGCTTTGGAAACCAGGTGATGGCCCTGGAGCGATATGGGCAGCACAGCGTGTTCCGGACGACCACATAATGGTAAATGGAAACGCAAGTATCATTGGTGAGATCGATCTCGAGACGAATCTCCCCCCTGGAGTTTCCGCAGACGACTTCATGATATGTGACAATTATCTCCAGAGCACTATCGAACTCGGTCTATGGACAGAAGGCCAGGAAGGACCATTCATCTGGAAGAAAGTAATTGGTACCATACGTGACTGGAATCCAAGGCTGTGGAGAGTATTTTCGATGTTCCAGCCTTCCGGAAACTGGGAATATGGTGGAAACACTTCCGAGTACCCGTTCTCCTTCAGGCCGGATCGATTGGTTTCGGTTTACGACATTATCGAACTGTATCGTGATGTTATGACTGACACCCCTGGCGATCAGCTTGCTAACGAGGCATGGCTATACAAAGACAGAGATGGTAACGATGTTCTTAGCAACCTAGCGACACCTCAACCTGGAACCGAGATTAGAAATCTTCTGGGTCTTCCATCTAGCCAGAGGTTCATTGGCGTTCAGAGTACGAGCTGTTACTTCATAAACCAGACTAGAAGCTGGCTGCCGCCTGAAATTGGTGCAGTATCTTGGTTTGGACTTGGAAACGGTCACAAAGCAACAGTTGTTCCGATTTACGCAGGTATCACAAGAGTTCCGGAATCCTGGGCGACAGTTAACAGAGGAATTGCCAAGATTGACAGAGACGCGGCCTTCTGGGCATTCTATACCGTTGACAGACTTTCCGCGCAGAGATACGGAGATATGATGCCTAGAATCGATGCAGTCAGAATTCCTCTTCAGCAGAAGATGTACGATATGCAGCCCGCAATCGAAGAGACGGCCCTGAAGCTTTACGAAACTGATAGGGACATGGCTGTCGAATTCTTGACTACTTACACGAATTCTCTAATGGTTGAAGTTGAACAAGCTTATTGGGATCTTGCAGATTCACTTATACTAAGGCTTCCATAAGTGTAAGATTTCAAGTTATTATTCGGGTCGGTCACTGGCCGACCCCATTTTGTGAAAGGGGAGTGAGAAATTTGAGACGTGCACTTATTTTAGTGTTGGTCCTCATTGTCGGTTATGGTGTAACTGCACTGGCATGCACTTCAATACTTGTCGGGAAAGACGCATCTGTTGACGGTTCCACAATGGTAACGCATACTTGCGACGGTAGCTATGATGCAAGGCTGCAGGTAATTGCTGGTGGAGTTCATGAAGAAGGCGAAACAGTCAGCATCTACAAAGGTCTCTGCCAGGCTACTGTTCCCGGGAGAACCGTCAGCTACGTCGGCGAGATTCCTCAGGTTCCTGAGACATACACCTACTTCCACATCGGTTATCCTTTCATGAACGAACATCAGGTCATTATCGGAGAGACTACCTGGAGTGGTGAGAGAGCGCTGAGAAATTCGCAGGGCTGGATGACAATTGAACAGCTTCAGGTTCTGGGCCTGCAGAGAGGCACAACTGCGCGAGAAGTCATCCAGATAATGGGCGAACTCGCAGAGAAGTACGGTTACGGAGATGGCGGCGAAGGTCTGACCGTTATCGATGGTGACGAAGCGTGGTTGTTTGAGGTTTGTGGTCCCGGTCCGTTCTGGTCTCCCGGAAGCGAAGAACCCGGAGCCGTATGGGTTGCACAGAGAATTCCAGATGACCACGTCCTCGTGCATGCAAACAGATCGAGGATTGGCGAGATCGATCTTGAGAACACGGATTACTTCATGGCCTCACCAAATGTGTACTCAACGGCACAGGAACTCGAGTTGTGGGACGGACAGGAACCCTTCGTTTTCTATGCAGCCTACGGTCCAAAGAATGCCTTCTATAACACGAGACGAGAATGGAGAGTTCTCGATCTTCTTGCCCCCTCTCTGGAACTCGATCCCTGGGCAGAAAGATACCCTCTGTCGGTCAAACCAGACAAAAAGGTTTCTGTTCATGATCTTATGATGATCAAGCGTGATCATTATGAAGGAACAGAATTCGATCTCACGGTTGGCCTTGCCGCAGGTCCTTTTGGCAATCCCAACAGATACGCGACCTCTTCCAGCCAAAGGCCAGAAGGTGTCAACTACGACGGCTGGGAAAGAGCGATTTCCATGTTCAGATGCTCATATGTCATAGTTGGGCAGGCAAGAAACTGGATGCCAGATGCAATAGGTGGAGTTACATGGTTCGGTGAAGACGCACCTCACTCAACGGTATACATTCCTTTCTATGCAGGTGCGACAAGCGTTCCCGAATCATTCAGCCAGGGCGCAAGGGATTACTTCGATAGAACTTTCGCATGGTGGGCATTTAACCATGTTTCGAACCTTGCCGATCTTAGATATGATGTAGCCATCGAGATGATCAAAGAGGAATATACGAAGTTTGAAAGTGAGTTCCTTACGAATCAGCCGTTGATTGAAAAGGTTGCGCTTGATCTTTACAAGAGCAATCCAGAAGCAGCGATTGATTTCATCACGAACTACAGTAACGGTCTCGCTAACAGAGTTGTAGATAGATGGTGGAAACTGGCCGATGAACTCATCTACACACTGAACGATGGTTATGTAAATGGTTCTACTGCAGGTTACCCAACCTGGTGGCTTGAAGAAGTAGGATACGGAGCAACAACACAGAGATAGAGTAATTATTCGTTGAGAAGGGCGGGGAGATCTCCGCCCTTCTTCTATTTGCGGATGAATTCGTTTATCGCAGAACCTTTCCTCTGAAACAGAGGATTTGGCAAGCCCTTTCAAAGAGCAAAACAACATTCTTGTATTAACGTCCCTGTTTCAAGGATTCGTCGGAGCCAATCATTGTATTTTGTAGGTCAGGAATCCTGCATCATTTATGTACTCCGTTTCCTTGTATGGCTAACTAGAGCTTTTTCCTCCTATTTAACACTTGTGTATCGATTGCGACAAGCGAGCAAATTGGCAGAAGGCTTTGCTATAATGATTATAAGAAAGTTTTATAACCTAACTTAATGAGTTTTCTGCTTTGGACTAATTATTATTTACTTTGGGGATGGCACTCTTGAAAATTGCTACGGTTACATTGATTCTCTTAGTTTGTTCGATTCTTTGCTCTCTGACAGTCGAACCTTTGCCCGCGATTGAAGATCCTATGTTAATGACAGTTTGGGGTGAGAGCATGGAGCTTCTGAATATAAACTATTTCTGTGACAGCCTTCAGATTGCTCGTGACTATTCTCCGACTGCTAAGATTGAAGATCTGAATTCCGGTGCGGGGTTCAGGATTGGGAGAGAGCTACCGGAAGAGATTTTTCATCCCTTCTACGTTTTTGGAACTCCATACCGTACTCTTGTTGTCATAGTCGGAGGTGCTGAACAGGAATCAGCAGAAGATATCATTAGAATTGAGATGCTCGCCTCTTCAGTGAAGGGATCTGGAGGAAAGGTTCTGGCAATAGATGTCGATGTTGAAGGAACTGGAGACAATCCCGTAAAGGGAGAATTCGTCCGAACAATAGTTCCGTTTCTAGATGTCCTTATAGTAGCTGAGAGCCCCACTGATCAATACTTGCCATTTCTGAAAGGTGATATCCCGGTACTGGTGGAGTTGCCGGTTGTCGTAGATCTCATCTCAGTATTTGAAAGGGACTTCGGCGGCGGCAGGTGCTGTGACTAACAGGAGGATTTATGAAGAGAATATTCTTATTGGCCGTTATTATGTTAAGCGTACTTGCATTTACAGAGATCAATGTTGAGTATTCGTTTGCTTACGGAGGAGAAGGCGACGACCTTGCGAACGATCTGGTTTTGCTCAAAGACGGAAGTATTCTAATTGCAGGACATACAACGTCAATTACCGGAGATTTCGGGGCCTCGAAAGGGGAAGAGGATTTCCTTGTAGTGAAAATTGACGGCTCTTTTGAAGTGTTGTGGTCTAGAACTTTCGGTGGTAGTGATTCTGATGTCGCTGAAGCGATAGCTGAGACAAGAGACGGCGGCTTCATCGTTGTTGGCATGACAGAATCATCTGACGGAGATGTTTCCGTGAGTAACAAGCTTGGAGATTTCTGGATAATCAAGCTTTCCTCAGAAGGCGAATTACTTTGGGAGAAGACATTCGGGGGAAGTGGCCAGGACCATGCTTACGATGTTGCTGAGAGGGCCTCGGGAAATTTGGTCGTTGCAGGCTACACGAGATCGGTAGATGGAGATGTTCAAGGCCACGTATGGGGTGAAGATTTCTGGATAATTGAGCTCACTTCTACAGGAGAGCTTCTAAACCAGTGGACAATAGATGGAGAAAACAACAACGAAGATCTTGCTCGAAAGCTACTGATTACTGACAAAGGCGAGATACTGGCTGTAGGCTATACGGCTTACAAAGACGTAGGAATTAGCTGTAATTACGTCAACGAACAGGCTGCACTCGCAATCATCGATAATGAAGGAGTTGTCTCTTCCTATAAGAGCTACGGTGGTATGTATCTTGAAGATGGTTACGATGTGATGATCTCTGAGGATACGATCGTTATTGTTGGTGAACAGGATGCTGGAGTATCCATGTTTTCGAGCGGACTCGGAGGGAAAGACTTTTATGTTGTAACGGTAGACGGCAATGGGCATGAAATCTGGGCGAAGAATTATGGAGGAACCTTTACAGATATAGCACGCGTGGTTCAGCCATTCGGAAACGGTTATTTCCTTGTTGCAGGTCACACAACTTCACAGAATGTTGACGTCAAAGATCCTCTAGGTATGAACGATGGGTGGATAATTGTGATAAAGGAGAACGGTGAGCTTGTCGAATCATTATCGGTAGGTGGGTCGGCGGACGATTTAATTCTTTCGGGTGTCAGTTCAGATGAAAAGCATATTTTCTGTGGTTATTCAACATCATCTGATGGAGACGTTGAAAGCAACAAGGGCGGAAAAGATATCTGGTTGATTTCGTTAGGGAAATAGATGAGGTCTAGCGACCTTAAACTGGGGTATATCCCCAATAAAATCTAGTTGGGAGGGGTTTCATTTGCGTAAGATCCTATTGGTCCTGATTGTGGCTGCAGCAATAGTCAGTATTGGCCTTGCATGTACCACGATCATCGTTACTAAGGGTGCGTCTGTTGACGGTTCGGTAATGACGAGCCATTCAGCTGACTGCGGCCTTTGTGATTTCAGGTACGTCTATGTTCCACCCGCAGACTATGAAGCGGGAGCAAAGAGAGCAGTATATCCTTTCATCGAGCCATATCCACGTTATGTCGGTGCAGACATGGGTCCGACCTACAACGATCCAGACCTTCCAGCAACAGAGCCTCTGGGTTACATCGATCAGGTCGAGCACACATTTGGCTATTTTGATGCCGTATATGGCGTAATTAATGAACATCAGCTGGCAATCGGTGAATGTACATGTTCTGCGAAGGTCTATGCGCAGTCAAGTGCAGATTGTATTTTCGACGTTGCTGCTCTTTCGAGAGTTGCAATGGAAAGGACTACCACAGCCCGAGAAGCAATAGAACTCATGGGAGCCCTTGCTGTCGAATACGGTTACTACGGCTGGGGAGAAACATTGACAGTAACAGATCCCAACGAAGCCTGGGTCTTCGAAATCTGTGCGTCGCCTGACAAGAAGAGCGCTCTATGGGCGGCAAAGAAGGTTCCCGATGGAGAAGTCTTCGTAGAATCGAACATGTTCAGGATAAGAGAACTCGATCCAGAAAGTCCTGACAATATGTTCTCGCCGAATCTTATCGATGTTGCTACAGAAGCCGGCTGGTACGATCCCAGTACAGGTCCTATCGACTGGATGGCAACTGTAAGCACAGGAGAATATTCCTACCCTTACTACAGTCTTAGAAGAACTTGGAGAGTTCTCGACAGAGTCTCCCCATCTCTTGGACTTTCTCCCTGGGTAGAAGACACTTTCACAAAAGATTACCCGTTCTCTATCGTACCTGACAAGAAACTGTCTGTGGCCGATGTTATCGACCTCTTCAGGGATCATTACCAGGGAACAGAGTTTGATTTGACTGAAGGACTTGCCGCAGGACCTTTTGGCAATCCTAATCGCTATGCCGGTTCCAGTAAGCTAATAAAGGGAAGCTGGGAAAGAGCCCTTTCTATCTTCAGATGTGAGTACGTTTTCGTTTCTCAGGTTAGAGACTGGCTTCCTGATCCTGTAGGTGGAGTAGTATGGTGGGGAGCAGCTGCACCTCACGAAACGATTCTTGTGCCGATGTACTGTGGAATAACGGACGTTCCTTATGCTTATGACAGTGGTAGCCTTCAGGAATTCGACTATGATGTCGCATCATGGGCATTCAACTTCATGGGCAACTGGGCGGAACTGAAGTGGAGCTACATGTACCCCGAGATTCAGGAACTACAGAAGAAGATCGAAGGAAAGCTCTTTGCAGTACAGCCAGCGATCGAAGCGGCAGCTGCACAGCTTTACGAAACAGATCCAGAACTGTGTAAGGAATTCCTTACTGATTACGTTGCCGACGTAACTGACAGAGTAATGGCAGAAGTATGGGATTTCAACGAATATCTAATAACCAAGTACAGAGATGGATACATAAACGTACCTAACGTTGGTTCTTCAGCTGGATACCCCGACTGGTGGCTTGATGCAGTAGGATACGACGAAGGTCACATTTTCGGCGACGACGGCTACAAAGCCAAGTAATCGACTTGCCCGCCCCACAGCGGGGCGGGTTTTGCTCTTTTTTTATTTCAAACCTTGTAGACGATTTTTGATTCATATATAGTGTTGAAGATTTCGAATGAGGAGGTTACTTACATGAGAAGATTTCTGTTAGTTCTGATTGTAGTTTCTCTTGTCAGTGTTTTTGCGTTTGCCGAACCCGAGGTGCAGCTCGGATTGCCAGTTGTAATCACTTCTGCAGGTCAGAGCGCAGAGGTTGAAACAGTCAACTATGTTGCCGATGAAGTCGGCTTGAAGTACGACTACTGTGATGTCCTTTCTAAGGATGAGCTTGCGGCTGGAGTGGGACTCGGTGGAGCCAAGTCAGCAATAGGAAAGCACGTTACCACGCTCTCTCCCGATCCAGAAGGCACTAAGTTCCAGTCTCTGGTACTCGTTCTTGGTGCCAGCCTCAAGGGCATGGGTGCTTCCGGTCTCTCTGTAGACACAGAAGTAGACAGACTCAAGGACCTTATAGAATATGCGAAGGCAAACGAAATAAAGATTGTTGCAATTGCTATTGGAGGAGAGATTCAGAGGGGTCTTCCAGGTAGTCCAATTGAGACAATGATCGATACAGTTGCACCTCACGCTGACGTTTTCGTAGTTACAAAGGATTCAAACGGTGATGGGAAGTTCACGAAGGCAGCGGAAGATAGAAACGTTCCAATAGTAGAAATCGATTCTGCGTTTGATCTTCTCGATACTTTTACACAGGTATTCGGTTTGTAGTTTTTTGGTGGCCGGCACAGTAGAATCATCTACCGTGCCGGCTCCAATTAAAGGGGGGAATCAAAATGTCAGCTGACGCAATATACATGCAAACGATCATAGCCGGGCTAGTCATGGTTGGAGCCTACGCCGTTGGAAAGTTTCTGAAGTTTTCAACGGAACTATGTATGTTTGTTGCAGTAATCGGAGGAGCAATTGCCGGAGGAGCAGGTTTTGACACTTTCAGGCATATTGCCGAAGGATCGGTAACCTACCTCGACATTGGACTCATCTTTGTATTTGCAACGATTTTCATGAATATTATCAAAGAGTCGGGAGGAACGAATTATATAGTCAGAAAGATTATCGGAGCTTTCCACAACAAAAGAATACTGATGCTTATACTTCTTATGCTGGTAATATTAGTTCCAGGAGCACTTACAGGAGCGGGAAGCATCTCTGTTCTGGTTGTCGGAGGAACGGTCGCGGCCGCTCTCAATGCAATGGGACTTTCAAAGGTAAGAATATCTGCATTGATTTTCATTGTTGCCGGTTTGAGTGCCGCTGCTCCTCCAGTCAATATCTGGGCGATGATGACCTGCGCCGGAACAGCCATTCCTTACGTTGGATTTACCATGCCACTTCTGGTACCGGTGCTGATTCTCGGTCTCTTCTCGGTTCTATTTTTTGGACGTGGAGCTGGAAACATCGACAAAGAAAAGGCTCTAAAAGAGATTCCCGATCCCAAAGGGCTCTCCGGGTGGAGCGTTGCTGTTCCTTTCCTTGTCTTGATATTCTTGCTTGGGGCACCGAGAATCTGGCCGTTCGGGTTCCCGGTCCTTGGATTGCCTTTGGTATTTGCGATATGTACTCTGGTAGCGTGGCTAATGAACTTCAAGAGAGTAAATATTTTGAAGGTCAGCAGAGAAACCGTGGCTCAGTTAACACCACTCATAGCGACTACTGCAGTTGTCGGTATGCTGATACAGGTAATGAGTTTCAACGGTGTCAAGGGCTTGATCTCTATGTGGATTGTCACAGCTCCTCTTGCAATAGTCTGGATTCTACTTCCTTTCATAATACCGATATCGGAAGGTCTCCTGACTTATGGTGGTGCTATGGTAATAGGTATACCTCTCATGTGGATGTTGAATTCGAACGGGATCAACCCGGTAATCGTTTTGGCAGGACTGAGTTTACTGTGGCCTCTTGGGGATGGATTACCCCCGACTGCACTTATCGGACGCTTGACAGTTAGCACAGTCGGGTACAAAGGCTCATATGGCTCGTTCTTAAAAGAGTGCGTGGTACCCTGGGTAGCCATAACTGTCGTTGCAATGATTCTGGTTATCTTTGCAAATAAATTCAACTTCCTGATGATGGTAGGTTGAGGAGGAGGTGTCGTCATGACTTTGATTATGTTTCTGTATTATGTGATGACAGCCTATGTGGTAGGCATGCTTATCTGGAACTTCATAAAGACAAAGGATATCAAGAGCGAAATATTATACACACTGGCTCTCTTGCCCCTCATTCTCAGATTGCTTAGAATGAGGTAGGAGGGATATTATGATGAGAAAGCTAATAATAGCCGTTATTCTAGTGCTCGTAGTCCTGGCTGGTGGAATACCTCTATATATTCAGAGGGGGTTCAAAGAAGAAGTTGTTGCCGGGCCAAGTGTAACGAACGTATTCAAACTCAGTAAGTACTTCGATGGAATCGAAGGAACAATAGCTGACACAGACGTTTTTGAACTTAAGGGTGCAGAAGAAGGTGGAAAGACGCTTATTATAGCCGGAACCCATGCTAACGAACCATCTGCCGCCTTACTAGCCTATTTCTTCATTGAGAATCTTGAAGTGGAAAAGGGAACAGTATATATTATTCCGCATTTCAACCTGAGTGGTTCTCTGGGACCGCAGCCCGGTGGCGGCTTCCCTCTTTACTACTATCTTGATACGCCCTGGGGTGAACAGGCCTTCAGAATGGGTGACAGAGGGTTCCAGGCGCTTGATCAATGGCCGGACCCAGACGTGTATGTCCACTATCCCGACGGGCAGCTCCTTTCGTATATAGATGCCAGAAATACGAACAGAGCATGGCCAGGAAGACCGGACGGTTACCTTGCTGAGAAGGTATGCTTTGCTGCCATGGAAATGATTCGCGGCGAAGGAATCGATATTGCAATCGATCTTCACGAGGCGGAAGCCATGTATCCAGTAACCAATTGTATAGTTGCTCCTGAGAAATCCATGCCCTATGCAATTGGAGCGGCATTCTACGTCAAGGGAAGGGAAAAGTTTGAAAATCACGTAGAGTCTTCGCCTTCAGGTTACAGAGGTCTTTCTCACAGGGAGATTGGAGATTGGTCTGATGCCTATCCATTCTTGCTGGAATCTCCTGGAGTACACTTGGATCAGATTACCGCTGCAAAAACGCCTGAACTGATTATTGACGGCATAGATCCATTTGTTCTCAAAGCTGGCGAAAAGGGCCTTCTATACGTTCCTTACGATGAGAATGGATTCTCCATGGACAGAAGAGTTGGACAGCATTCTTCAGTTATTCAGGAGATTCTGTCTCAGTGGACGAAGAAGAACCCCGAACGTGGATTTGAGATCTCAGCTCCAAAACATGCGGACATTGTGGAAAATGGATTGGGATTCTACTTTAAAGATCCTTCTGAAGTAGATTCAAAAATGGTGTATCTACAGTAGAGTATTGATTCGAAATAAAGAAGTGCATACGCATCTTACTGCGTATGCACTTCTTTTATGTGCTTTGCATCTATCTGGAATGACTGTCTTTCAAAACTATTTCCTCAAGCTGCACCAGATCACATATTATAAAATCAACATCAATAGATGGTCTAGTCCCATTCTGCGAGAAGAAACACGTCTTTGTTCCTGCGTCCCTTGCAGCAATGACGTCAAGGTCTCTGTCACCAATGGAGAGAGTTGATCTAGGGTCCAGTCTAAAATTTCTTATCGCGTAGATGAAAGCATCGGGGTCTGGCTTCCTCTTGAATCCGCTTTCTCTGGTGATTATGTCGCTGAAGAGTGAGGTCATCTCAAAGTAGCTCAGCAGCTTGAAAGCAGTCTTTCGCGATCTATGGGTTATGATCAGATTCTTTCCGCCATTCCTTACCACTATTGAACATACCTCACGAGCGCCTTCAAAGGGAGGTTGCTCGGCCGGGTCAAGTTTTTCTTCAGATGTCTTGAAGTCTTTGTAGAAATCATAGTCAACTCCTCTATCCAAATAGAAATCAACGGCCTTTCCCAGGGTGTCCTTCATTAGGGAGAGAATTTCGTTTTCGGAAGTGACATATCCCTTTCTAAGCAGAGCCTTTTTAAACAGTTTAACCATAGCGGGGTAGGTATTGAAGAGCGAACCGTCGAAATCCCATATAAGATTCTCGATCATCAGCTTTCACACCCACTGTATCTATTGCACACTTGCAAAACAGAAGGAATTTGCTTCAGGGAAGTGATTACGAAATCAGCTTTTGAGCTTGTCGATGCCGAATCTGGATTGAAGAGGCAGGTAGCTATTCCGGCACGTTTTCCGGCCTCCATGTCTATCTCTCGATCACCGATCGTAATCACTCTTTCTCTTTCGAGTCCATACTTGTCGATAATATACATAACTGCCTGTGGATCGGGCTTTCTGGTGAAACCACTGTCTGCAGATACAATTTCAGAGAAAAGATCGAGCATGTTGTAGTAATTAAGAAGTTTAGTCATGGAATAGTTGCTTCTATGGCTGAAAAGGAAATTGCTGCCTCCGTTCTTGTTGATCTGGATACACATTTCCTTTGCCCCTTCAAAGGGAGGTTGTCTCTCCGGTTCAAGATGGTTCTCTATACTGTAGAAATCCTGCAGAAATCCATTGTGAAGTTTGTACTTATCCACAAAGTATCTGGCAGCCTTCGATGTTGATTCCTTAAGCTTTTCGAGAATTTCTTTGACAGAAGCTCTTACCTCATACTTCTCAAGAACCCTCGAGAATACCTCCGCTGCTGCGGGGTATGTGTCAAAAAGAGTGCCGCCGAAATCCCAGATTACATATTCAAACATAACTATTTCCCCTTTCTGATGTCTAGTTCAATGATAAACGTTTTTGGGAATTTCGTCCTGTCGAGCATCTTAAGAATTTTGAGTTTCTTCAAGATATCTTATCCTTGATGCCGCGATAATTTCCAATGTCTCTTCCCTTCTTACCCAGCCCTCGATACCCGTTTTCTTCTTTTCGAGATCCTTGTATACGGAGAAGAAATGCTCTATCTCTTTAAGTAAATGAGGTGGAACGTCATCGAGAGTCTCAATGTAATTCCAAACTGGATCGTGAATTGGAACACAAAGGACCTTCTCATCGGGTCCCTTCTCGTCCCACATTTTGAATGCGCCGATTGGCTTTGCCTCAATCAAACATCCGGGAAAAGTTGGCTCCCAGAGCAAAACCATCGCATCAAGCGGGTCCTCATCTTCAGCAAGTGTATTGAGAATGAAGCCGTAGTCCATTGGATAATGGACTGCAGAAAACAGAGTCCTGTCGAATCTTATTCTTTGAAGCTTCTTGTCGTATTCGTATTTATTCCTGCTCCCCTTCGGAATCTCTATCATTATGTCCAGCACTATTTCTTCCTGCATTACACTCACCTCCACAACAATTATGCCAGAAGAGAGACTGCTGAATGATAGCAAAAAAAAAAGAAGAACCCACTTAGGGGTTCTTCTTAAGAGATTTTTCGATCTATCTATCTGTTGTTATAGAGGAATACCCAAGCAGCTACGTCTTCACCGTTAATCTTCCCGTCTTTTGGGAAAGAAATGTCACATGTTGCTATATCCTCTGCTTCTGTAGAACCAATCTTTTCGACCAAAGCCTCGAAGTCCTTCTCGTCAACAATGCCATCACCGTTAACATCAAGACTGTCTTCTTCGTGATGTGCAAGATCATGGAAAATCGGCAAATACATCTCTCGTCCCTCGATTTCCCAGAAACCTATCTGCCCGCTCTCATACTGTTCCTCGCTAATAGCGGGAATTACATAGTAACCACCGTCTCCCCAATCATATGCCCACGAGTTCTTAATTATCCAGAAAGTTGTCGTGGTGAAGACAGGGGAACCAGATTGCGTCGGATCTACATATGTATAGCTTTCAATCTCCTCAGCTAGTATAGGAGTTGCCTCTGGATTGGTTTTGCCGGCAAGTATCACATCGTCAAGATCAGTTGCGCTGGCCCAGCCCACAAGAGTGACAGCATGTCCGCCCGTGCTGTAGTCACCCTCGATTGGAGAAAAGATCCCTTTCGAATAGTAATCAAAGCTGGCGGGAACAGAGAATGATACTGCCAGTGAGCCATAGTCTAGTAGAGCGGTTTTTATGGCGTTTAGATACTCTTCATACGTATAACCAAGTTCATAAGCTGCATCGGCCGGAAGTATCATAACTGTTCTTGAGGATTTCAGCAATGGAGCAGTATAAGCCGAAGGGGGCAGTGGAACTTCTTCTCTGGGATCGAGATAGACTTCAGAATATGGAGCGTATTGTTCTTCCATCATTCCATACCTTATGAGATTGTACATTGCAAAGTAGCTGTTTCCACCCTCAAGACTGTTCTTGTCCTGAACATAACTGTCTGGTGAAAAACTGTAGATATCCCAGTCGATGTTATGGTAAGTTCCCCATCGTTCGGAGTAGTCAAAAGTATTGTCCACATTGCCGTTCATTCCAAAGATCTGAACTGCAAGTGCACTTTCAAAAGAACCAACAGTAGCGAAAGACCAGCAGCTGCCATGAATGAACTGGTCTCTTACGGGTTCAAGCCTCACAAAATAGCTTTCAGCCACTTCTCTCGGTTCCAAAAGAACGAAAGTTGACATCATAAGATCGTCTGTTGTGGTCATCCCCTGAATGGAAAAGTCCTCTACTTCTTCTATATATGCCATTCTAAGGTATTCAACTAACCGATTGGAAACATCCTTTGGAAGGTCAATGTAACCATTAAGCCGCTCAAATATCGCACCGACATCTGAGATATTTGCGGTTTCAAGCTTTGCTACAAAGCTGTCTTCCAGTCCTGCTTTCCAGCTCAAATTTAATTCTGCGATCGACGAATTTATCTCTTCCTCAGCCGATCTTACTTGAGTTGCAATATTTGCCAGTGCAAACGACGATATCAACATTACCGTAAATAGAACTATAAAGGTTTTCTTCATAGTCATCCCCCCCTTTACTCTAAGAAGACAATTGGTTCATGGTCAACAATGAAGCCGTCAACTGAACCATTGTCTACATTTCTGAAAGCGGGATTTGGCAAATCGGGGTAAATGTCATATGTATCCCAGTAACCTTCGTACGCCAGTCCAACGGCAATGATCTCGCCTTCATAATCCTCTGGAACTGAAAAAGTGAGAGTTGCGAAGACATTATCGGCAGCTTCAGCTTCATCTTCTCCGTTCAGGAAGGCTTTGTAAAGGGTAACTGCTTCATCACTGCTCTTGAATGTTCCGACGTCCTTCAAACCAGCCATGAAATTCCCGAACTCAACGCTTTCAAGAACAATGCCTTCTGAGTTCCATAGAGAAAGTTGAATATACCTTACATCGTAAAGATCCGCAAAACTTGCGACATTCTCTGTCATAACACCGACAGTAAATGAATCGCCGGGTCCTATATCGCTATCAGGAGTAGAAAGGCTGATCACAGGTTTTTCATCGGAGTCGTATCTTTCTCTAAGAGAGAAGGCTTTGTATGCTTCTCCATAGTCATTAAATGTGTTTCCAAATACATGGGCCTCAACCCATCTCGCGTAAACTGTGTTAAGATCAAATCCCACTTCAGCAAACTTGTAGAACAAGACATATCCACTGTAAGGACCTTCAACACCGGCATAGTATGCCCTTATCGATTTCTCGCCATACTCGAATCCATAAGGCACCCATAGCGTATCGTAATCTATCAAATAACCAGGAAGATACACATATGTCTGAAGATCGGGCCTGTCATTCGGTATTTCTTCCCAGGTGTCATAGATGCCGTCATCATTGGTGTCGAGTAGGTTTAGTCGCTTTCTGACTGTAACCTCTTCTGCAGGAACAATTTCCTCCGATGCAGCCTTATAAAACCTAATGCCGAAGAACTCATCTTCGATATACTGGAACAAGTCAGTGTAGTCGAAATACATTAGCCCTGATCCGGACTGGAAAATCTCCCTCTTCAGATTGGTCGCTTTGAAGGAAATTGCCTCTTTCGATTGAGCACCCATCGAATCAGTTGCAGTTACCTCTGCCAGATATTTCCCCTCTTCATCAAGCGCATACACAGCTTTCTTCCCATCAGTCACTGAAAGAACTTCAGCCCCATTCTTGTATAGCTTGAATTCAGCGGTAACTTCTGTGTCATCGAAGTCCGTTACTTCCCACTCAAAAGTCACAAGCGTCTTCGGAGCAATTTCCTCTCCTTCTGTTACTGAGCCTGTTAACGATACTACTGGCGGATTGTTGATTTTGAAGCAGCCAGAGACAAAGAACAGGAATACAAGCAACAGAGTTACGAACAATGCTTTCTTCATTCTCTTACCCCCTTTTTCTAGATTTCGTGTTCAGAATCAATTATACATTCAGGATAGCTTATTCCCAAATAACTATCGTCTTGATGGTTATGTGAGAGTTTTAAAGCAGCTTACGAATGAGCACGGTTTTGTAGACTTGTTGCTAACCGACTAGCCGGGATTGCGCGTGCAGAGAGCGTGGTTCCAAGGCAAGAATTCCCTTAACATAACCGTGTTATAATGCATCTAAATTGCTTTAGTCAAGCTTCATCATCGCTTCGGGAGGTAGCATATGTACGATTTCAGGGTGATTGAAAGGAAATGGCAGGATTATTATGCGAAGGAAAAGCCGTTTAACATAGATCTCAAGAAAGCGGAGAAGCCTTTCTACAATCTCATGATGTTTCCATATCCCTCCGCAGCGGGACTTCACATAGGAAATATGTTTTCCTTCATAGGTTCGGATGTATATGGAAGGTTCATGAAACTGAAGGGCTATGATGTATTTGAACCGATCGGCTTCGATGCTTTCGGTATACATAGCGAAAACTATGCTTTGAGAGTTGGGAGACATCCTGCTGAACTCACTCCGAAAAGCATAGAGTACTTCAGAGAAGAGCAGCTGAAAAAGATCGGGAATATCTTCGATTGGAACAGCGAAGCGATAACCTCCTCTCCAGAGTACTACAAGTGGACTCAGTGGATATTCATACAGTTATTCAAGAAAGGACTCGCAGAAAAACGCTCATCGAATGTGAACTGGTGTCCATCGTGTAAAACGGTGCTTGCCGATGAACAGGTCATCGATGGCCGTTGTGAAAGGTGCAACAACGAAGTTGAGAAGCGTGAAATGAGTCAGTGGTTCTTTAAAATCACAGAGTACGCAGAGAAGCTTCTATCTAACCTGGAAAAGCTTGACTGGACCGATACAACCAAGAATCTTCAACGGGCCTGGATAGGCAAATCCTCCGGAGCTACGATCTCTTTTGAAGTACATGGAATGAATGAGCAGATAGATGTGTTTACAACCCGTCCAGATACAATATTCGGAGTAACTTACATAGTTGTGGCTCCTGAATACGGTCTGGTCAGCAAGCTAATCACACCTTCAACGCTGGAGACCTTTGAAAACTTCAAAGAAGAAGTCAAGAACATGGATCTTGCAACAAGAACATCTATTTCGCGCCCCAAGAATGGGATATTCACCGGTTCTTATGCCATTCACCCTCTTACAGGTGAGGAGCTTCCAGTCTGGATAGGAGATTACGTGCTGGCAGAATACGGAACAGGTGCTGTTATGGCCGTCCCGGCGCACGATGAGAGAGATTATGTCTTTGCGAAGAAGTATGGACTGGAGATAAAACAGGTTATCGAATGTGATCCCTCGCAATTGCCCTATACTGAGAAGGGAAAGATGATCAACAGCGGAAAGTATTCGGACATGCTGAGCGTTGACTTCATCGACAAGATAGATGAAGTTAGCGATAGTATAAAAGGTTCTGTAAATTACCACCTTCATGATTGGTGTATCTCGAGACAGCGCTACTGGGGTCCACCTATTCCTATTGTCTACTGTGAGAAGTGTGGAACGGTTCACGTCCCTGAAGATGAACTGCCCGTAATGCTGCCCAATACTGATGACTACATACCTGACGGCAGCGGGAAATCACCTCTTGCCAAGAATCTAGAGTTTGTTAACACAACTTGTCCTGTTTGCGGAGGGCCTGCCAGAAGGGAGACTGATGTTTCCGACAACTTCCTGGATTCAGCATGGTATTACCTTAGGTATCTTTCGCCGAAGAATAGAAGTGTCCCCTTTGATGATGAGCTCGTTGACAAATGGTGTCCTGTTGATATGTATATAGGGGGAAATGAACATGCTACCCTGCACCTTATGTACTCGAGATTTCTAGCAATGGCGCTTCATGATATCGACTTTCTTCCTTTTGAAGAGCCATTCGCCTCATTCAGAGGTCACGGGCTCATAATTAAGGACGGAGAGAAGATGTCGAAGTCCAAGGGCAATATTGTCAATCCAAACGAGTATTTTGAGACCCATGGAGTGGATGCGCTCAGGACCTACTTGATGTTCATGGGTACTTTTCTAGAAGGCGGAGATTTCAGAGACAGTGGGATGGACGCAATGAGGAGATTTCTCAATCGTGTATGGGACATCGCAACTATGCCTGAAGGGAAAAGTTCTACCGAGTTGAAGATAAAGATGTCAGAGACTGTGGAGAAAGTGGAGTATTCAATCAACAACATCAAGCCGAACACGGCAATTGCCGCTATTATGGAGTTTGTCAATGAGGCTTCGAAAGAGACTTCTATCGAGAGACAGCTTGTCATAGATATGGCGAAGCTTCTTTCTCCATTTGCACCGTTTGTCTGCGAAGAGATTTACAGTATGAAAGGTGGAAAGAAGAAGACAATTCTTGACGATGGTTTTCCATATGGTTATGAGAAGTACGCATCCATGGCCAAGACGGAATTGCCTGTCCAGATCACTGGAAAGATGAGGGGAAAGGTCGTGCTTTCTCAGAATGCATCCCAGGAAAAGGCAATGGAAGCGGTAATGGCCGACGAAAAACTCTCAAAAATGCTTGAAGGAAAGTCAATAAGAAAGATCATCTACGTTCAAGACAAGATAATCAATATAATTATCTGAACGCAGTAAACAATATTCTGTTCTGAATATAAAAATGGAGAGCCACTGGCTCTCCATTGTCTTCAATAGATTCATCTTCATTTTGATATGGGCTCTCGCGAAACAAAAATACTGGTATTCCCGTATCTTGCATGGTGTTTTACAGGCATGAACCCAGCCTTTTCTAGAACTGCTTGTTGATTGTTTATGGAAAGCGGCAAATCGAAGTGATAGAAACCGTCAGGTACGTTGCACACACTTTTCAGAGACTCGTATCTCTTGCGATATTCCTTTTCCTCAATTTCGGTGCTTACCACATAGTCTGCTTCGATATACATTCCGTTACCAACCAGACTACGGAAAATCTTGTTGTAGATAGACAGTTTTTGCCCATATCCGAAATGATGCACTGATTGGACCGAAATAGCCAGATCGAATCCTTCAGATGGAAATTCGACTTCAAAATAAGAGCCGGCTATGAGATTCAGTTGATCACTTCTGAAATGGTGCTTGCTTCTAAGGATTTCGAGCATCTTATCAGAAAGGTCAATACCTGTGACGCTGGCCGTCGGATTTCTGCTGAAAATTTGGTCTAGCTCAAGGCCGGTTCCACAGCCCAGATCTAGAATACTTACTCCGGTAGTCTCGGGTACTAGATTAGACACTTCAATATAGAATTTCTCGGAATCTTCTACTTTGTTCTTCATATGAGTCTCGTAGGAATTGGCTCTTCTATCGAAGAAAGCTCTCATTGTTTCCAAGTCGTCGTTCACTTTTCCTCGCTCCGATTTTTCTGCTTCTTTGGCATCGTAATTTACTTTCTTATATCATAGAAGTGCCGAACAAGCATGAATCCGATTTTGACGTAACTATTGAAATGGTGGTTTTCACGGAAGTCTAAATGAACTTGTGTTCGAAAGGAGACAAAATTGATAATCAGCGCAAGCAGGAGGACGGATATCCCGGCCTTCTATTCCGACTGGATTATTGAAAGAATCAGAAGCGGTTTCGCTCTGGTCAGGAATCCCTTCAATCCCAGACAGGTAAGTAAGGTGGCTTTGAATCCGGAGGCAGTAGATTGTCTTGTTTTCTGGACCAAAGACCCCAAGAACATGCTAGATAAACTGTCTTACTTGAAAGATTACTGCTACTACTTCCAGTTCACAATCACACCTTATGATAGATCTGTAGAGCCCGGACTACGTGATAAGGGAAAAATCATTGAGACTTTCAAGAAGCTGGCGGATAGAATCGGTAGGGAAAGAGTAATCTGGCGATATGATCCGATTCTGGTTTCGGAGAAGTTCAATGTAGCTTTCCATTTTAGAGCCTTTGAGAAGATGGTCGATCTACTCCAAGGATACACAGACAAATGTGTGATTAGTTTTCTCGATTACTATAAGAAAATCTCTTCAGGTCTAGGAAAACTAGGTTTGAGAAGGCCGGAAGGAGATGAAATCAGAGATGTTGTTCGGTTTTTTGCCGGGAAAGCAAAGGACGCGGGGATCCGTATTGAAACTTGTTCTGAAAAGGGAGATTTCGATGAGTTCGGAGTAAATCACGGCAGCTGTATTGACGGCAATCTGATAAACAGGCTTACGGGCAAGAGCAAACAGTATTCAAAGGACAGATATCAAAGATCTGCATGTAGATGCGTTGAAAGCGTTGACATCGGTTCATATAATACCTGTCTTCATCGCTGCATTTACTGCTACGCGAACTTCAGCAAGAAGACGATTGATAGAAATTTCGGGAGATACGATTCAAAGTCCCCGATTCTCTGCAGTCATGTGGACGCAAGAGACAGAATAACAGAAAGAAAAGGATAGCCGATTCCTGAAGGCTTTGGAACTTACGGGATCAGTGGTGAGTGTTTTCTTACCTTGAAGGGAGGACTAACTGTCACTTTGGTAATTTCTTAATCACCCCACGCGTCGTCATATATCTTATAATCTGCACGGATGGGCAGATAATTTTCATGAAATACGGTAGGAGGGTTTTCTATGGAAGAGTTCTTAAACGGAGATCTGTTCAGATGGGTAATTATGCCCCTAATAATCTTCTTCGCAAGGATCATCGACGTTTCTCTTGGAACCACGAGAATCATAATGGTTTCGAGAGGCAAGAAAGAAATGGCAAGTGCAATCGGTTTCTTTGAGATTATTCTTTGGTTGCTCGTTGCCAGCAAAGTAATCCAGAGTGTTGATAACGTACTTTATATACTTGCTTATGCAGGTGGTTTTGCAGCCGGCAGCTACATAGGAATGCTCATTGATGAGAGGCTTGCAATTGGGACCGTTTCGGTCAGGTTGATAATTTCGAGAGATCCGACTGAACTTATCGAAAAACTATGCCAGGCTGGATTTGGAGTGACAAAGATAGACGCTCACGGTGCTCGAGGAAAGGCTTACATTGTTTACAGTATCATAAACAGGAAAGAAGTGGAAGACTTCGAGAGAATCGCTCTCGAATGCGTTCCAAAGGCGTTCATGTCTGTTGAAGATATTCGAAAGGTAAGAGAAGGGGTCTTCCTCACCAAAGATACGATGCGTCTCAGAAGGGAGTCTCCCTTAAGAAAGTCCAAATAGCTTTCTGGTAGTGTTTTCATTGAGAGAAATGGGGGGATTTCCCCCCCTCATCTCTTTATATCATTGAAAATGTTGCCATCTCTGATTTCAACTATTCTGTCTGTCTCTTCTGCGATTCTTCTATCGTGAGTAATTATAACGAACGTTGTTCCGTATTTCTTGTTGAGATCACGCATGAGGCTGAAAACCTTGGCTGAGGTATCGGAGTCGAGATTGCCCGTAGGTTCATCTGCAAGGATAATCTTCGGATTGTTGATAAGGGCCCTTGCTATTGCGGTTCTCTGCTGTTGACCTCCCGACATGTTGGGAGCTAGATTGTCCTTAACCTTGCTTATTTGGACGACATCCATTAGTTCCTTTGCCCTTTCCGTAATTTCCTTCGAGGGTTTCAGGCCCTTGATTCTGTAGGGTAGAATTACGTTTTCGAAAGCAGTGAACTCGGGAAGCAGATAATGAAACTGGAATATAAAGCCGATAGTCTCATTCCTAACGCTTGCGAGTTCATTTTTGTTCATTTTGTTCGTCTGTTTGCCCGAGATCGTTATTTCACCGCTCGTGGGTTGATCCAGTGTGCCCATAATATTCATGAGTGTAGATTTGCCGCTTCCAGACTGTCCGACTATCGAAAGAAACGACGACTCTTCGATTTCGAGATCCACGTCGTGAAGAACTTCTGTCTTCACAACCGTTCCGTAAACCTTTTTTATATCCTTGAGCTCGATTATGTTAGCCATTTCGTATCACCTCAACGGGGCTGAGTTTAGAGGATCTTCTGGCTGGGACCATTGCGGCAATAGTTGAAGCGCCAATTGCAATGAGCGCGGACAACATTACAAACCCATAACTCAGTGAGATTCTGATGATCGGTTCTCCGTCAGTCCCTACGGCAAAAGTGGAGAACATTATTATTAGCAAGATTCCGAATGCAATTCCAACTACTGCACCCACAACACCGAGAGCCAGTCCCTGAAAGAGAAAGACGAAACTTGTCGTGGAATCCTTAAGCCCCATGGCTTTCAGGATTCCGATCTGCCTTGATTTCTGGACTACAGTTATTGCAAGGACACTTGCTATTCCAAGGGAAACGGCTATGATCACGAATACCTGAATCATTATGCTTGAGACGCTCTGCCCGTTCAGTCCGGAGAGAAGATCTTCGTTCTGAGATTTCCAGTTAGTAACCTGCAAAGCAGACGTCGAGAGACGTTCCGAAATGACAGAGGCATTTTCATCAGCTCTGAAGACCTCACTCACCTGCATCTCTATCGATGTGACTGCATCACCAAGTTTCCCAACTGATTGAGCGGTGCCAATCGTTGAGATCAGCCAGTTCTTGTTAAGGCTTGCAACACCCAGATCGAAAACACCGACCACCTTCAGGGTCTCAACTGTTCTATCCGGAGTGAAGATTGTGATTTCTTCTCCAAGGTTCACATCGAGCTCATCCTCAAGACCCTTGCCGATAATGATTTCTCCGTCGCCTTCAGGAAGGCTACCATCAATGAGACGACTATCCGTCTTGTAAATAACGTGTGATTCAGGGAACTGCAGGCCTCGAAGCAGAACAGATAAAGTCCTGTCGCCGCTGCTTATGAAGACAGGAACATCTGCGCTTGCAGAAAGAGCCGTCAGATCGGTTGGCAAATCAATAGAGGCGATTTCCGAAACTATGTTCTGCCACTCTTCCACTCCGTTGTTTTCCGTAGAGGAGACAGTTATTTGTGAAGAGCTTCCAATTGTTGTATCCACCAGGTCTTTTTGAAGCCCCTGGATAAGCGAGCCAATAAATACCTGTACGGAAACACCTATAGCAATTCCCAACACTATGAGAAGAGTTTGTGCCTTGCTAGATGATAGAAAGCGCATCGCAATCGAAAAAGCCAATCTCATTTTACATCACGCTTCCCCAGAGCAAGAATCTCTCTCGGATCTTTCAGGAAGATATCTGCACCGACTTCCTTCCAGTAGTCGGGATTATTTTCGAATGCATTTCCACCTACGACAACTCTCGATTCGCAACCGGCTTCTTTAATTCGTGAAATCATCCTCCGTGTGTTTATGAGGTTGTAGTAGTTTGAAACGCTAATCGCAACGTACAATGGACTCAGTTTCTTCGCAGCCTGAAGGAAGGTGTCTAGCGGGGTGTTTGCTCCGACGAATATGGAATTGTATCCAGCAATAGTGAAGATGTCCGAGATCATTCTAGCTCCGATCTCGTGATACTCTTCGGGCGGACAGAGTACTGCCACCGTCTGATCACTCTTTGATGATCCATTATCCCTTCTTTTCTTCACAATATAGGGGAAACAACACTCCAAGACTGTTCTGACGATCGAGCTTCTAATGTGCTCTTTCCATATGCATAGTCTGTCACCTATATAGTCGCACTCCCAGTGTTTTAGGGCTGGGGCAAGTATATCCAGATACAAGTCAATCACTTCGATGCTTTTCGATTCGAGCCCCTCCACGCAAAGGAGTACGGCTCTTTCCTTATCCTGGGAATCGAGAGCATCGGCAAAACTACTTTTGATGTCGTTCAAAGTACCCTCCTTATTTGAGCGAATCAAGCATTCTTACATCGACTTGATCGAGGACAATGCTTGCTGCTTCGAGATTGGATCTAAGGTGTTCCAGCTTCGATGCCTTTGGGATTACTACTACTCCATCTTTCCCCAGTAGCCATGAGAGCATTATTTGTTGAATGGAAGCCGAGTATTTACTGGCAAGATCCTTGAGCAGTTTTTCGGTTGAGGTCTTCACAGCATTTCTTCTCAGTGGAGAATATGCCGTCACTGTTATTCCCTGATTCTGGCAGTAGGGAAGAAGTTCATTCATTGCGAGTCTGTCGTCGATGTTAAAAAGAACCTGATTGTTGACAATCGGTTCTCGCGAAACGGCAACAGCCTCCTTCAACAGAGACGTATCAAAATTGGATACACCAATGAATCTAACTCTACCGTTCTGGACTTCGTCACTCATAGCTGAAAGCGTTTCTTCAAGAGTAACATCGGGATTAGGCCAGTGAATCAAGTAGAGATCCAGGTAGTCAGTTCTAAGTCTTTGGAGTGTGCCGTCTAGTGCTTCATGGAGTGCGGCTCTCTGCAAATGGCTGGGCCAGACCTTAGATGTAATAAACAACTCCTCTCTACTGAAGATGGATATTGCTTCTCCGATTAGTTCTTCAGTATGGCCTCCACCATAGTATTCAGCCGTATCGATGTGTGTGTAACCCATTTCAATTGCTCTTGAAATAGTCTCAATATGTTCCCTGTCTCTGGATTTGTCGGGGGTATCTCTTCCTCCTACTTCCCAGGTTCCAAGTCCAACAGCAGGAATCTCTGCTCCTCTGCTACCGAGAGTTCTAAATATCATCTTAATCACCCCTGTCTACAAGATTCTACCTTAATAATTCGAAAGATTATAGCTGGTTAAGCATTCCCATCTGTTCTCGGCTAATGCAGGGTAGTTGTGGTTTGAGGTATAATTAAACGAACGGGCTGATCACTCTGCAAAAACAGTTCTTAATGGTCATTCAAAAACGGCTTTTCCAGAAATCAGGATCTACATCTGGTACCTTCCTATGTTAGTTGTTAACGGAATCAGAGAAACCAGACGAAGGAGGGAGCGCCATGTACATTGTGTGCGATTTGAGGTATGCTGTGTCTGAAAGTAGATCCACAGAGGCTTTGAAAATGATACTTGAGACGCTCTCAAAAAAGTTGCTTCTGGGAGCCCAAGGTGACACGCTCAATATGAGAGCCGAGACGGAAGATACTATTGAAGTACAAATCATGGCTCTCAAAGGGTCCTGTTCTTTCGAAGAAGTAGTGCCACGGATCAACGAGTACCTTTCATTGATCTCAAGAGCGCTGGAAACAAGTTTCCCTGATTACAGAGTGGTTAGTTCATACATCTATCCAGATGGTGAAGAAACACCTTATCTACTCTGTTAAAGACATAAAAAGAGGGCCTGTGGCCCTCTTTTTGTTTGGTTGACAAATCAAAAAGATAAAAGTATAATGATTTCGTAGCTAATAATAACGGTTCTAATTATGGAGGTGCTTTATGGAAAAGAGAATTCCATTGATCGGTGAAGATTTTCCAGAAATGAAAGTTAAGACAACTCACGGGGTTGTGACTCTGCCGGAAGCATACAAAGGAAAGTGGTTCGTTCTCTTTAGTCATCCAGGAGATTTCACACCAGTCTGCACTACTGAGTTCGTAGGATTCCAGAAGAGATATGATAAATTCAGAGAACTCAATTGTGAGCTCATCGGCTTGAGTGTTGACCAGGTATTCTCCCACATTAAATGGACTGAATGGATAGAAGAAAAGCTAGGTGTCAAGATTGAATTCCCAATTATTGCAGATGAAATGGGAGAAGTAGGAATGACGCTAGGCTTGATTCACCCAGCGAAGGGTACAAACACAGTCAGGGCAGTGTTCATTGTTGATCCCAAGGGAAAGATAAGAGCAATTCTTTACTATCCGCAAGAACTTGGAAGAAACATGGACGAAATCTTGAGAATGATTAAGGGATTCCAGGTCGCCGATAAGAATGGAGTGGCAATTCCTGCAGATTGGCCCAACAACGAAATTATTGGAGATCACGTAATAATTCCTCCTGCATCAGACGTGAAGACGGCTGAGGAGAGAAAGGGTAAGGAAGGCTGCTACGATTGGTGGTTCTGTCATAAGAGCCTTTGATAGTCCAAATAGCGTACAATACTAGAAGCAAAGCGGGTGCAAGCCCGCTTTGTTTGCAATGTAAGTAACTGTAACTCTTCATCTTAATGAGGAGGTGTTCTCCTACCAGTCGATGATGTTATTCAGCAACTTCCTGTTATCAAATAGATCAATAAAATCTCCGGAGATATATTCCCATATATCGTCTGAAAAGAGATTAATATCTCCAATCGCTACAACCTTTCCTGAACCGACTGAAGCCGCAGCTACAAGCGGAACTACTATAGTAACTTGCTTAGAGAATTCAGTTAACGAAGAACCGCTTCCTGCGACCACACCGGACAAAGATTCAATGGCGGCAACATTTAGAGGGACATATGAGGTTGGTTCAGCATATGCAATTGTTTGAGCCTCTCCGGACGTATTCAAGGTTGCTCCGGCTATCAATACTATCTTACTTAGACCGGCAGTCAAAGGGTGAGCGTTGAATTTGGTAGTTGTGACCCAGATTTCCTCGTTATCATAATTGTTCGTACTGTCATGGAGAAGATTATTGTTGAATTGGATTCCTACTTCGAGATAAGAGGCTATGGCATTAATTGGAGCATTGTCGTAGTACGGATAATACTCTCCCAATAACAACACTTTTCCGCCCCTGCTCAAGAGTGTGGCCAGCCCGCTCATCTCATTGACCGAGTAAGACGATTGTGGTGCTAGAACAAGAGCGATGCCGTACCCTTCAGGAGAGAATCCCGTCTCTGATGAAAGATCAACTGTATACCCCTTATCTTCGAAAGCCTTAATCAGCTTCGACAGTTCGACAGAGGCGTCATCATCGATTCTGTTATTATGGGAGTCATCTATGAGAAGGGTTTTTGGCACTCTTGGGAATGAACCGGGAAAACAGGAAGTCAATATCAAAACGAGAGCAGAGAACATTATCAAGATTGCGATTCTTTTCATTTTATCATCTCCAATCGAAGTCATGGAAGACCTCATTGAATCAAGTATATTCCTCTAATCACTAACTCCAAATGATCTTGGACACTCTTAACTGGTCACAAGAAAGTGAAAGATGATAAACGAAGCTGCCAATGGCGATCAATAGGAACCTTTGGCCGAAGAGCTTACTGTTGTTCACGATTAAATGAATCCAGTAGAGGGAAATTATCTCACTTTATTATCTTTAGTACGGCTTCATTGCAAAAGATAACTATATACTATCTTGTATTTGTGAATGGTATGAACCAATAATCGTAAATAAAAGTGTCTGAAGAGTGATAATCGCAGCTAAGCAATCTTGACGGGTCTTTGGAAAACGTGAAGTTATCTGCTATGATATGGAAGAAAAAAATTTCCTTCGGAGGTGATGACAGTGAAAAAAATTTTCTTTGTGGTATTTCTTGTTTTGATGCTTTCGGTAACAATGACTGGAAAGCTTGTCTATTGGCATACTCAAGAAGAAGAATCAAGGCAGCAGGTTATTTCCCAAATAATCGAGTCGTTCACAATTGAAACTGGAATCGAAGTTGAAGTGGTGGCGATCGAAGAGAATGAGATGTTCTCAAAACTTGCCGCAGCCTCCGCTGCAGATACACTTCCGGATATAATTGAAGCGGGCGCTGAGACTATTCTTGGTCTCGGAGCGGATGGTCTTCTCGATACGGCGATTCCGACTAGATTCATTAATAATGCCGGAGACTTCTACAACGGGGCCACAAGATTCGTTATTACGCCGTCTGGAGATCAGTACTTCGCGGTTCCTTATCATGGATGGGTTCAGGGAATCTGGTACAGAAAAGATTGGTTTGAAGAAGAGGGACTATCTGAACCGACGACGTGGGAAGCAATAATGGAGGCTGCTGAGCACTTCCATGATCCACAGAATGGGATGTATGGAATTGTTCTTGGAAAAACAAACGACGCATATGCCGAACAGGTATTCACGATTTTCGCTTTGTCAAATGGAGCAAGGATTTTTGATAAGGATGGAAATGTTATAGTAAATTCCCCAGAAATGAAGGAAGTGCTTCAGTACTACAAGGACCTAGGCGCATACTCGGCTCCAGGACATACATATTGGCAGCAAGCAAGAGAGCTGTTCCTGGCAGGCAAAACCCCAATGATGTTCTACTCCACTTATGTCATGGACGATCTAGCTCTGGCCGAAATTCAGACTCAGTACATTAGTGATTTTGATCCTGATCTCGTTAGGAACACCGAATTTGCTCCAATGATGACAAATAGTAGATCTTCCTCCTTTGGACAGGTCTTGTCACTTGCCGTTGTTAAGTCTTCCCAGAACAAGCTTGATGTTCTCAAACTCCTCGATTTCATGTTCGAGCCTGACAACTACATTAAGTACATACATATGGCTCCCGGTGGAATGCTTCCAACAAGGTCTTCCACAGCTGAAAGTGAAGAATTCCTCAATGATCCGAAGGGGATTTACAGGAGCTACGGCGCAGAAAAGATCAAGGCAATCATTTATGGAATGGAGAATATTGAGAAGTTCGGTTACGTTGAAGGGAAGGTCTTCCCTGAGATGGGAAAGATATCTGGAGCCTTCACAATTGGAAATGGAATCGTTATGATGTTCGATAACAACGCAACTCCCGATCAAGTTCTGACTTTCTGGAGAGAGGACATAAGAAAGCTGATAGGCAGATAAACATCTGACAGAGAAGGCCCCGGAGCCGGGGCCTTCCTTTTTTGGAGGTAGATTTCATGCAGCAAGTTACCTCTTCCATTTTGAGGAAAGAAAACAGTTTGGGTTGGAAACTGGTATCACCAACGGTTATTCTTTTGATGATACTCATACTGTATCCAGTTGCTTACAACATATACATTTCATTTTTCGACTACGGGATTACGAGTTCCACGTTTGTTGGACTGGAGAACTACATCAGAGTTTTCAAAGATGGTGCATTCTGGAAGTCGTTCTTCATAACTGTTGGATTCACCCTAATAACAGTTTTTGGGAGTATACTGTTGGGTCTTGGAGTTGCACTAATGTTGAACAAAGAGTTCAAGGGAAGAGCAATAGTAAGAACAATCATCTTGCTTCCATACATTACTCCCCTGATCTCGATTGTTTTCTCCTGGAAGTATATCTTTGATCCCAGCTATGGCCCCTTCATGCAGCTTTTTAGTCAGACTCTCGGATGGGTTTCCCCTCAACTCGATCTTCTTAACAACTCAAACAATGCATTCCTCGTAGCATCTATCTTCAACATTTGGCGTAACTTCCCCTTCGTTTACTTGATGCTTTTGTCAAGGCTCCAATCAATTCCCGAGGATTACTACGAGGCAGCGGAGATAGATGGAGCAACAGCTTGGCAGAAGTTTACGAATATCACTCTTCCCGAGCTCTTCTTCGTTATGGGAGCAGTGGCTCTTATGAGAGGAATTTGGAACTTCTACAAGTTCGACGAGGTATATTTGATAAGCAAAAGAGCCGGTACTCTTCCGATATTTATTTATGAAAGGGTTATAGGCACAACTTCACCTGAGTATGGAGTAGCGGCTGCAATTGCAACAATTCTCATGGTCGTCATGCTCGGATTGATAACCGCATACGTCAAGAAGGTGTTGAAATGGTAAAGAAGAAGACACCTTTCAGAAGAATAATGTTTGTTCTTGGAATTCTCACAATCTGTTTCTTTATTCTAATTCCCTTCTATTTCATGGTTCATGTATCTCTTAAAGCAGACTATGATCCAAATAAGCTAACATTTTCCGATTTCACAGTAAGGAACTATCTGGAGATATTTGGGCTCATTCAGAGCAGCGAAACGGAGTTTTTCGGCGACGAGATAATACGAGCGAATCTAGAACCTGTATTGAAGAGGATAGATGAGTTGAAGAAAAGAACAGCCTCGCTTGAAGCATATACTCAATATGTTCGTGACGTTCAGCTGAAGGCTAAAGAGAAAGAACTCAGAGACATCGTAGATCTCGTAATTGACTTCAGCGGACTTGAGGTCGAAAATAGGGAAGAGTTTGTAGAAAACTCCCTAATTCCCGGCACAGAAGAGGCCAAGACCATTGAAGAGAATATGGAGTCAATATTCAGTGTAAACGATATCAAGCGATTTACAGATCTGAGAACTGAGATTGAGAATGCGCTGACGGAGGAATCACTGATTTTCGGTTTCGAAAACGCAAAGGCTCAGCTAAAATCTTACGAAGATCAAAAAACGAAAATTCTAGAAGAAAGGGCAAGCGAATTTCCCTTCCTGAAGTATCTGAGGAACTCTCTGATTTTTGCGGGAACTTCCGCCTTGATAAGTCTCTTCGTTGCGATTCTTGGCGCTTATGCCTTTTCAAGACTTAGATTCAAGGGAAGGGGACCAGTCCAGCGATCGGTTCTTTTCGTGTATCTATTCGGCGGCACCGTAATAATGGTCCCTCTTTATCAGATGGCGGTGAAACTTGGAATCCTTTCCTCTCCTCTAGGGACGGGTATGTATTTGATTATGGTATATGTGATTCAGACTCTTCCGGTCTCCCTTTACATGTTGGGAAATTACTTCAGAACAATACCATTTTCAATTGAGGAAGCGGCAATCATTGATGGGTGTTCCAGAGTGCAGGCGATCTTCAAGATTGTTATTCCGCTCTCTCTTCCAGCAATTGTCACAGTATATATCTATGCCTTTATGATTGGATGGAACGAATACTTGTTTGCATCTGCCTTCCTTGGCCTAAAATCCTATAAGGATCTCTTCACTCTTCCAATTGGGTTGAATGCGTTTTCCGGTTCGGCTCATGCAGTGTGGGGAAGGCTGATGGCAGCTTCAGTAGTTTCGGCAATCCCAATCATATTTATCTTCAGTCTTATGCAGAAGTATCTGACAAGCGGATTTACTGCCGGAGGTGTCAAAGAATAGGAGGTGGAAATATGCCTGGACTGAATCACAAATCATATGACATAGTAATCGGAATACCTAGTTTTAACAACTCGAATACTATCAAATACGTTGTCGAGACAGCAGCAAAAGGTCTTGGTCAGTTTTTCCCATCGTTGAGAGGGTGTATCATCAATTCAGACGGAGGATCGACGGACAATACGGAAAAGGTTTTCTATTCAGCTTCCAGTAATGGAACGGATCTGCTGTCTTTCAGATACCGGGGGATCTCCGGAAAGGGAAGCGCAATGAGATCGATAATGGAGAAAGCCCTCACTCTCGATGCTCAGGCAGTAGTATTTCTCGACTCGGATTTAAGAAGCGTAGAACCTTTTTGGATAGATAGACTTGCCCGGCCGATTTTTGAAAAGAATGCCGCGTACGTTACCCCTTACTACATACGACACAAGTACGACGGAACGATAACCAACAGCATATGCTACCCTCTCACAACGACCCTTTACGGAAAGAAGATAAGACAACCTATTGGAGGAGATTTCGGTGTAGGCAGAGAAATGCTTGACTATTACACCTCCGTATCTGAGGAGACGTGGAAATCCGACGTTTCCAGGTTTGGAATCGATATCTGGATGACCACTTCTGCAATCAATGAGGCGAGAGGGAGTATATACCAGGCAGCTTTAGGTACGAAAATTCATGACGTGAAGGATCCAGGCAAGCAGCTTGGAAATATGTTCAGAGAAGTCGTCGGCACTCTGTTTTCCCTAATGCAGAGGTATGAAGATTTCTGGAGAGCGGTGACAGTTTACTCTGAATCGCCAATCTATGGTGAAGTGGCAGCTGGAGTTCCAGAATCGGTAGAAGTCGATTTGGGGAATATGATTCTCAAGTGTTATGAGGGCATTAAAGAGCAAGAGGCCTTTATTGGGGAGATCCTTGGATCGGGAATTTCTCATGAGCTGTTCCTTCTTGGAAAAGCCAGCGCGATGATTGATGATGATCTATGGGTTAGAATCATATACAGGATTGCTTCAAGATACAGAAATGTTGCACTTAGGAAGAGATTAATTGAGTTGCTCGTTCCTCTTTATTTTGGGAGAGTTGCGAGTTTTGTTTCGAGAACTGAGGAAAAGACTCAAGAGGATGCCGAAAAGGAAACCGACAGACTCCTTGAGAAGTTTGTGAGCGCAAAGGATGAGTTGATGTCAATATGGGAGAAGAGTTCAGAATAACAGAGAAACTCAAAGCGATGATAAAAGGATTAAATCCAGCTGAGAAGAAGGCTGCGAAGTACATTATCGATTTTCCGGATGATGTGATTCACCATTCAATTAGCGAGCTTTCAGTACTTGCCGGGACCAGTGAGACCACTATCTTCAGATTATCAAAAAAGTTGAGTTTCAATGGCTACCAGGCTTTCAAGATCCAACTGGCAAGAGAGCTTTCGAGTGAAACTCCATCGATTTCTGCCGACAAGAACAAGTTAATTTCAGATCTTATTGAAGCACTGAATCAGCAGAATCATCTAATTGACGAAGTCCAGCTTGACAGAATCGCAAGTAGAATTGTGAAGGCAAGCAGGCTAATATTCTTCGGAGTGGCTTCTAGCGGAATAGTGGCGGAATTTGGAGCCACTCTCTTCATGAGGGCGGGCTTTTCAACAGCTTTCTATACTGATCCTCATTTACAAATAATGACGGCCGTTTCTTTGAACAAAGGCGACATTGTTTTTGGGATTTCTGCCAGCGGAAATATCAGAGATACGGTCAAGTCAATCGAAGTAGCCTCTGATTCTGGAGCATATACTGTAGCGATTACGGGTGGGATCGGATCAAGAATTGTCAGCGTTTCTACTGAGACGGTCTATGTTGCCCAGGGAGGGCATGAGACTGGGATACCACTTCTTCAACCAAGAGTATGCCAGCTTGCTGTGATTCAACTCTTGCTCGAGAAGTCGATAAGGCTTCGAAACGGAACAATGCAGACACTGGAAAAAGTCGATAGAACACTTGATAAGAAGAGATACATCTGAACTAGTTATTATGAGGAGTGTCGTTTTGTAGTAGGTGAAGAATTGGTTTGTACGGACTACGAATTGCAGATATTAGTAGATCTGACTTGCGTAGCAGGCACTAGATTTAATTTACGAACTGTTGAAGGTACTGCTTTTCGGGAATTTGTGGAGTTCTACCCAAAAGAAAAGCCCTTTCTGAAAACGGTGAGACAAGACTCTACTACGTCGGCATGATAAAGAGATCCACTGTTCTTCACGATTTCAGCAAGAGCAAACTTCACTCCGTGGGTGGTCCTGTAGGGTCTATAGAAGCTCATTGCTGAAACTACCTCTGATACTGCAAGAATACATCCTTCAAGACTTATTTCCGAGCCAGTTAAACCATTTGGATATCCCGAGCCGTCCATCCTTTCGTGATGTTGAAGAATCGCATTTGAGACTTTGTCCGGAAATGGAACGCCTTTGGTAAGTTCGAATCCGGTTCTTGGATGTTCTTGAAGAAGCTTCCACTCAAAACTTTGGAGAGGGCCTGGCCTGCTAATCATATCAAGAAACAGTGAAATCATGCCAACATCGTGAATCTTTCCTGCCATTTCTATACAGGTTTTTGTAAAGGAGTCAAGACCCATCTCATCGGCTATAGCCACCGCAAGCCTTGAGACATTATCCTCATGTGCTTCCACATAGATGCTCTTGATTTTGAACATCTGTAGCAGCGAATCGGCGGTCCCCCTGCAGATATCAAGACGGCTGGCAATATCGAACCCTATAGCTCTATCAGGAGCGGTGCAGTAATCATCATTCATTGAAAACTCCCCCATTCGATAAACGTATGGATGAAGCCTAGAGATCTCAAGAACATTCTTTCGGTCCATTCTTGCTGTATCGTATAGACAGGTTGCCCCCAATGGTAATTCTTCGACCAAGTCATTGACGGATGCTTCGTACTCAAGAAGCCTTTCAATCCTTGCTCCCGATTCGAGGATCGGAGTGCCAGTTCCTGCCACGTAAAGGCCTTCGAATCCTTCTTTTAGAGCATTCATTACCGCCTTTTCAAGAAACATGATAGAGCCATTTGGATCGAAAGTCCCTTGTCTTAGGTACGATTGAGTTGTTTCCACAAGTTCCAAAGACTTCGCTTCCAGCAATTCGTCGATACTGCTTTCTCTGTCAAGAAGGGTTTTCTTCAAAACTCTGAATTCCGATTCGGCCCCCAGACAGAGGATCTTGACGTTATTCGACAGACCTTCGCCCAAAATGGAGTCAAGCACAACTCTGAAGGCTTCATTGTTGTTATATAAAGCAATACTGTGAGATCCGAATTTCATTAGCAACAACTCCAATAATGAGTTCGAATTTGGTCTGAATGAACACTTTCCTAAATTATAGCATGTGCAAAATCCGTCTAAGCAACACACTTGTTTGAGGAAATCACCGAGAGACCTTCTGCAAGGACTATTAGTCGGTTGCACGTGGAAAATCAGAAATCTTGAAGTCTTGAAGACTATACACTTACATGTTCTTGGGAAAAGTGATGGTTACAGTTGTTCCCATCATATATCTTGACCTGACGTCTATCGTTCCATTAATTAGATTTAGAGCGTGCTTGACCAGAGATAGCCCCAGTCCAAGACCAGACGATCCCGATGTCCTCGCGTTGCTCGCTCGATAGAATCTTTCGAATATTCTGGGGAGTTCGTCGCTCTTAATGCCTATTCCATAATCCTTAACGGAGATGTAGATATTAGACTCTTCTTCACGAGAAACCACGTTAATTGTATCCCCAACACTCGAATACTTGACAGCATTCGAGATGAGGTTGGATATTACTCTGAAAAGGAGCATAGAGTCAACGGCCGCGTAAGTATCCGGCGACACAGTTGTGATGATCTCGAGTCTCTTCCGATTCCATTTGGCTTGAAGGTCGCCTATGGCTTCATCTACAAGCTCTCTTAGATTTACTGTTTCGACTTTCACTCTGTAGTTCTGCAGTTCGAGGTTAGATAGTATGCCAAGCTCTTCGACGAGTCTTGAAAGTCTTCCTGTTGATCTGGATATTCTATCGATTGTCTCAGAGACATCGGTGGGCAGTTCACTGTTCCTGTCCATAAGCAGCTGGACGTAGCCGTTTATTACTGCTAGCGGTGTCGAAAATTCATGAACGATTGAATTGACGAAATCCATCTTGGCACTCTCGAACAGCTTCTCGCTTGTGATATTTTTAGCAATTATATATGGTGGAGAGACCTTTATTCTTAAATAGTGAGTGATCTCGTCTCTTACAAAAACAGTATCTGTACTATGATGAAGCCCTGAGATGAGACTATCGACGATCTTCGAAATGCCTTGAACATGAAGAGCGTCCGGGAGAGCCAACCCTTCAATTTCGCCCAACATTTTTTTCGCAGATGAGTTCGCGTATGAAATCACAAGGCCCTCATCGACTATCATGATCCCCTCGCTTAGCTCATCGAGCAACGATTTGTTCACTTCTGTTCTCCAAGGACAAATTTGTAGCCAACGCCTCTCACTGTTTTTATAAAACCTTCTCCAACCTTCTCCCTCAATTTGCTTATATGAACATCCACCGTTCTGAAGTCTCCAAAGAAATCAATTCCCCATACTTTGTCCAGCAACTCTTCTCTAGTGAAGACTCTCGCAGGGTTTTCTGCGAGTAACTTAAGCAATTCGAATTCTCGCCTCGTCAGCTCTTCTGACTTTCCATTTCTGGTCACTGTATACGATTTTAAATTCACAATCGCATCGCCTATCGTCAACGTTTCTTCAAGAGTGCCAGATATCTCGCTTCTTCTCATTACAGCTTTGATTCTTGCTACCAAAGCTCTTGGGTTAAAAGGTTTAGTGACATAATCATCTGCGCCAAGCTCAAGTCCGAGAATCATGTCGAGGTCAGATTTTCTTGCGGTCAAGAATATTATTGGAATTCTGGAATACTTCATCCGGATTTTCTTAACCAGGTCAAGACCATTTGCGTCTGGCAGCATAATGTCGAGAAGTATGACGTCTGGTTTTCCCGCGCGCAGAACCGTCCAAAGCTCTTCTGCATTTGCAGCGGCTGAAGTCTCCATGCTTTCGCTCTCACAAGCCGTCCTGACAATATTCAGAATATCGAGATCGTCATCAACAATCAATACCTTCAACGTCGCATTTCCTCCTTAAGACTCTCACCCTTTTCTATGTAGTAGATCTCTTCAGCAATATTCGTCGCGTGGTCGCCGGCTCTTTCCAGAAACCTTGATACTAGCAGGAGGTCAAGAAGCTGACCAATTGCGCCGGAGTCAGACATGCTTATCAACTTGTCTCTCACTTCACTCTTGATATACAGATAGTATTCATCAACCTTACTGTCCTCATTCCACACTCTCTTGGCTGCTTCCGTATCCTTGTTGTAATAAGCATCAATTACCTCTTCCAACATCTTTTCCACAACGGCAGTCATCTTCTTTATGTGTATGAGGGGCTTGACCAAAGTCTGGTTCTCGTATCTAACTGCGACTTCAGCAATGTTTACAGCAAGATCGCCAATTCTTTCGAGATCAGTAGCCAACTTCATCATTGTCAGAACATACCTGAGGTCTTCTGCCAGAGGCTGAAATCGGCCAATGTAATTGCAGATTTCCGTATCCATTTTTCTCTGCAAGTCGTCAATAACTTCATCATTTTCGATAACAGTTCTTGCAAGGTCGCCATCAAGTCTGTCCAGCGCATCGATGGCTCTCTGAATACTAGATCTTACGTTCTCCATCATGTCTGAAAGCATTGATTTGAGCCTGTTGAAGCCTGCTTCAAGATGTCTTTGTCTCTCTGGTGTCATCAGAACCAACTCCCGTCAACTAAAGATTCCTCTCAGATAGTCGCTTGTCCTTTGATCCTTGGGATTTGAAGTAATCTTTTCCGTCGTATCAAACTCTACTAACTCTCCAACATAAAAGAACATAACATAATCCGAGATCCTCAGCGCCTGCTGCAAATTATGGGTTACTATAACAATAGTATACTTTTCAGAGAGTTCTTCTATTAACGTTTCTATTCTCTGAGTAGCAATAGGGTCAAGAGCACTCGTCGGCTCGTCCAAAAGGAGGACGTCGGGTTCTACAGAAAGAGCCCTTGCTATGCAGAGTCTTTGTTGCTGACCTCCCGACAGATTTGTTGCATTCTTCTTCAGTTCATCTTTGACTTCGTCCCATAGAGCAGCTTGTCTTAGTGATTTCTCGGTTATTTCACGCAGAACTTGGCGGTTCTTTATGCCATGAATTCTTGGCCCATAAGTGACGTTTTCCTGTATTGTCTTTGGAAAAGGGTTTGGCTTCTGAAATACCATCCCGATATGCTTCCTGAGTAATACAGGATCCATGTCGAGAATTTCATTGCCTAAGAGCTTGACAGAACCGGTATGCCTGTATGAAGGAATTAAGTCATTCATTCGGTTTAAAACTTTCAGAAAGGTCGATTTTCCACAGCCTGATGGACCTACCACTGCAGTTACCTTTCTCTGAGGTATATCACAGGTGACTTCTTTAAGAGCATGCTTCTCGCCATAGAAGACATTTAGGTTTTCTATCTTGAATATTGGTTCAGTCATCTCATCCCTCCATCTTCCGAGATTCCCTTCTTCTTCTGATTGCAACCGACATGAACAGTGCCACTACGATGATCAAGAGAACGGATATGCTTCCCTCCAACTTTGGAGTTACATTGTCAGGATATATAGCGGATAGCACGAAAATATGAGTAGGAAGAGCCATCGCCGGTTCAAAAGGACTAGTAGGATTCCTGGTTATATAAAATGCAGCTCCTGTGAAAAGCAACGGCGCGGTCTCACCAATTATTCTTCCAATTGCTATGATTACTCCGGTAAGTATTCTTGAAGAGGATGCCGGTATAACAATTTTGAAGGTTGTTTCAGCTTTGTTGGCACCCAAGGCCATTGATGCTTCTCTATATGATTTCGGAACTGCTACAAGACTCTCATGAGTATTGGAAATTATGTACGGAAGGGACATAATTCCGAGTGTCAGGCCTCCTGAAATAACTGAAGTTCCGAATCCAAATGTGATTGAGAAAAGTGATAAACCGAACATTCCAAAGACGACTGAAGGTATTCCTGCAAGAATATTGTTTGCCGTCAGCACTAGACGTTGCAGACGATTCTCTTTACTATATTCACTAAGGTATACTGCTGCGAGAATCCCAACGGGTACCGAGAAAAGAAGAGCTATCAACAGGAAATAGGCAGTCCCCAATATTGAAGGCCAGATTCCACCCTCAGTCATTGAGTTTCTTGGAAATGAAGTCAGAAACTCAAGGTTTATATCATCCAGACCTGATAATATGAGGAACCCGACGATCAGAAGAATTATGGCCACCAGAAGATAGGATATGATTCCAAAAACTATCTTCGCAATTCGATCAATTGTCATCTTTTCATTCCTCTCTTCAAGCGCATTGCTGTAACTGTGAAGATAAGAGAAATCGTCAGAAGGACTACTCCTATCATGAAGAGGGCGAAGTAATGAGTACTTGCAAGCTCCACTTCTCCCATTTCACCTGCTATTGCAGCTGTTAGGGGTCTTACCGGATCGAAGATCGATTGTGGAATCATGGTTGCACCCCCTGCAATCATTAAAACCACCATCGTCTCTCCAATTATTCTATTCGTTCCAAGAATGATTGCGTTGAGAATTCCACTTCTGGCCTGTGGAATTAGTACCCTGAAAAGAGTTGAGGTCATATTGGCACCGAGCGCCAGAGAGGCTTCTTTCTGATCTACTGGAACGGCCTTCAACGCATCTTCAATCAGCGTGACGAAATAAGGCATTGCAAGAACAGAAAGCATCAAAGAGGCGTTTAGAATATTCAGTCCGGTCCACACTTTCATCGGAAATAGTTCCATCAACCATCTTGATATATACTTCAGACCGAAACTTCCCAGTACTACAGAAGGTATTCCTGCCGTAAGCTCAAAAACGTACTTCAGGAAATCGTGAGTCTTCCTGTTACTGAACTCTGCAAGGAAAATTGCGGATATGAACCCCAGCGGAATAGAGACAAGCAAGGTAAGTCCTGTGACTGCAAGAGTCCCTGACAGGAGAGCGAGGATGCCATACTCGGCATCCTCGTATGTTGGGTACCAGCGAGTACTGAGGAAAAAGTCTTTTAATGATATCTTTCCAAAGACTTTTACGCCGTCAGATATTAGAAAGAAGAATATTCCGAACAGAATAACCATTGTTAGTAGGGCAGCGACAGTTACTGACAGTCTTGAGAAAAGGTCAATTCTCTTCCTACTCAACTCGCTTCATCCGTTCCTACTTCATACCGTAAGCGTTTACATAGCCCACACTGAGAACCGCTGACTGACCTTCCGGAGAGAGAGCGAATCTCAGAAATTCACCTATGATACCTGTAGGCAACCCATCGGTTGCGTCAACAAACATGAATAGTGGCCTAGATATTGGGTATGCACCGGAGTTTACGTTAGCCACGGTTGGTTCGATATTTTCTACTGTAAGAGCTTTTACGTCTTCGGTAATGTATCCCATTCCGATATAACCAATGGCATAGCGATTTTGCATAACCTGTTCAACTTCTGCTCTCGTCGATGCAAGCTGCTGAACCTGCGGCGCTAACTTTTCGCCCTTCATCACGTGCTCAACGAAGTACTCGAATGTTCCTGATGCATTGTCCCTGGACATGGGTACGATTCGCACTTTCGGCAGCGAGGAATCGATCTGATTCCATGTGGTGACCTTTCCCGAGTAAATATCGTAAAGCTGTTGAACGGTTATGTTTTCAATCTCAAGAGACTTGTTGACGACAATTGCTATCCCATCGTAAGCAACGATGAATGGGATGAAGTACTTACCATCTTGATTCATCTGTTCGATCTCAGAAGTCTTGATCCATCTACTGGAATTTGCGATGTCCGTCTGTCCGTTGAACAGGGCTTTGATACCGGTTGAAGACCCCGCACCCTCAATCGATATTTCAACATCTGGATTGATTTCTTTGTAAGCTTCGGCCCATAACTGGGCGACAGGATACACAGTGTTGGAGCCCTTAATAACGAGTGTAGAACCGAGTGTCGTTCCAACTAATATGAGTAGAACAACTACAATGCCAAAACTCTTCAAAATTACACCTCCTAAAGTTTTTTCCACAGTTCGTTTATACACGGAAGGTGTTATTGGGGTTTTATTCCATTATTAGGAGTTTCGCTGATTGTTGAAGAGCAATACGAGAGACAATTACAGAGATATCGAATCAGAACTCCGGAAGTAATCCTTGAGAATCAATCATCTTTAACTGTCTTTTGATGAGGCTTAAAGATGATTGACAGGTCATATTACCTGAAACTGAAGAATATTAAATTCAGTGAATTCCCTTAAAGGAGAGTTAATCGCGTCTCGAAATGTAGAAGCTATCAAGTATCAAACCAGACTCTGTCTTTGCGTATACAGTCAATCCATCTAGAGTGTAGTTGAACAGCATGTAGTGGTGTGCCTCTGCGGAGGCTATCAAACCGTCGCCTGAGCCGATTTCATAGAGCGGAGCGCCGCCTCCGGCAGTAACGATGTAGGTAACGCCGTTTCTCTCGATTCTCTGGTATCCGTGATCATGGCCATTTAGAACCAGATCCACTTTGTAGCTTTCGAACACAGGAACTAGGTATTGTTTCAGGTAAACATGATCGCCATGTGCTCCGTAACTGTAGGGGGGGTGGTGGAAGTAAACAATAACAAATGCGGGGTTCTTTTCTTTAGCTTCCTCGAGTTGTGTTAGAAGCCATGCATGTTGCTGAGAGTATTTGTCGAAAGCTTCGTTTGTGTTTAGACATACAAAGAAAATATCACCATACCAGAAGCTGTAATACCTCTTGTTCCCGGGGAAAGCAAAGAACCTCGTGTAATTGGATGCTTCTGATTCATGATTCCCAATAGCACTGTAGAAAACACAATCTGACAGAACTTCGACGACTTCAAAGAAACTAATCCACTCCTCTATAAGATCGTCTCCGTAGACGATATCACCCGTATGAATAACGAGTGGAACGTTTTCATTTGCGATTGCTTGAGCAACTTCTAGATGACCGCTTTTATTACTCCTGCTGTCTCCGTAGGCTGCGAAGCTAAACGGTGTTTTATTGAGAGGAGCTGTTGTAAGGATACCGCCTTTCCTGTAGATCACTTCGCCTTCTTTCTCACTTTTTACGGTATATGCGTAACTCATTCCAGGTTGAAGACCGGATACTCTGAATCTGTGAAGGGTTACCTCCTGTTCTGAAAATATCGACTCATTGGAGCCATCATAGACGATTAGATAAGAGTTAGAAGGCTCTTCGGTGAACCAGTTAACTGTAACTCCGTCTTGAGAAACATCGTTCAAGTATACCGAAAATGTCTGAGCGAAGATCAGTAAGAACAAGGAAAAGGTAACAATGTATTTTTTCAATGCAATCAACTCCTTTGATCAATTGTAGTCATCAAGCTTGCATCAGTTCATTATAGATTATAACGGAAAAATCACGTTGCATCTAACCACCGATTTTTCTGTGAGTCCCTTTCAACACTAGATTACAGTTGGCGATTGACCTTCCAAGGAGCTGTAGATCATCATGGAACTGTGATTGGTTGCATCGTGATATAATCTCAGAGCGGAGGTGAGGAATATGGAATTATACAGTAGTGAGAGTGAACCGCCACTTTGATCTATCTCGCCCATTGAAACCTCCTTCTATTTGACAAGAGCTTATGGCATTACTAGAAGAGGAGGGATGGATGTGCGGGAGATTCTAATTTCTGAAAACGGAAAAATGAATGTCGTGGGAACACCTGTGGAAGGCTGCTGGATAAATGTGGTTGCTCCTGATAGTGGCGATATTGCTTTTCTGAAGAGCCTTGAAATCGATGAAGATTTCGTTTTCGATGCTCTAGACCAGGAAGAGAGAGCAAGATTTGAGCAAGATGAAGATCTAATATACGTAATCACCAAACTGCCATATCTTGACACGAGCGATGAGACAGTTCCATACAAGACAATGACCCTTGGAATAGCCATGAAATCTGGCTATTTCGTCACAATAAGCGGTTTCGAAAGTGCGATTGTTTCCGATGTGATCGAAGGTCGTGTAAGAGACATATCGACTAAGAAGCGAAATCGTTTTCTTCTAAGAATCTTCGACAGGGCAACAGTTTATTACCTTAGGTATTTGAAGGAAATCCGAAGACTATCGAATGAAGTCGAATCAGAGTTGCACAGATCCACCAGGAATCAAGAACTGGTGGCAATGTTGAATCTCGAAAAGTCTTTGGTCTTCTTTACCACATCTCTTAGGTCCAACGAGTTGATGTTTGAAAAGCTTAAGAGAGCCAACATTCTGACCTTATACGAGGAGGACGAAGAGCTGTTTGAGGATATTTCCATTGAGAACAGACAGGCTATAGAGATGGCGAATATTTACAGCGACATCTTGACAGGAATGATGGATGCCTTTGCCTCTGTTATTTCTAACAACCTCAACGTTGTAATGAAAATACTCACAATAGTGACTTTATCTCTTCAGATTCCGACACTGGTTGCATCGGTATATGGAATGAATGTCGAGCTTCCTTTCATGCACGACAGCTCTATCTTCTACTGGTCAATGGGTCTCTCGGGAGTTGTGGCGTTTCTAGTTGCCATAATACTTTTCAAAATTAGATGGTTCAAGTAGTGCGTAGAGACTTAAGGAGGAAGATCTGAGTCAACGAAGTCAACAGCAGTACGAGGGGAATTAACGCAACTGGAAGGAATAGTCCTAAGACTGCATAGAAGAGAGCCATGCCGATAGAGATGAATAGCGTGACTCTCTTTTTCTGTCCAAAGAGCCTGAATATTTTGTCATAATAGTGATCTCTGTCGCCTGCGAAAGGTGATTTCTTCGCAATAGATCTTCTCAAGAAGCCCACGAAAAGGTCAAGAACTACGGGCCAGCAAATAGCGGCAATTCGTACGAAATTCTGACTTCCCCAAGACTGTATAAGTAACGTTCCCACAAATGTTCCGGCGATGTATGATCCCTGGTCTCCCATAAAAAGCCTTGCAGGGGGAAAATTGAAGATCAAGTAGCCGGAATAAGCACCAGCAACTGCAAGAGACATAAGAGGCACAAATCCCGTGAAGAAAGCGAAGACTCCAAAAACAATCATATTAGTTGAGCATATGCCATCAAGTCCATCCACCATATTATAGGCGTTAACCGTTCCTGCAAAGATGATGGAGAGTATTATCGAATCAACTGTCGAAAAGCCGTAGATTACGAATGCTACAGAGAATCCCACAATAACTTCCACTGCCAGTCTGATTTTTGGGGATATGCCTCTTATATCGTCCGCAAAGCCTAGCGCCCACATGATGATTATTGCGGGGAAGAATTCAGGACTCTGAATTAGCCATGGAACAAGCGCAAGGAGAATCGCTGTTCCGCCCATATAACTAATCGGCTTTTCGTGGGGCTTTAGAGTACCCGAAGGCCTGTCTACCAGGTCTAGCCCAATGCCAACTCTTCGAAAAAGAAAACATAGTACGGCCGAGAGAACGAGAGCGTAGAAAAAAGCCATCATCAGTTGTACTCCAAAGCCTTTTCAATAGTGTGAGCAACGAACTGCTGTTCTTCTTCAGACAGATTATTGAAGAAAGGAATAGCAACCGTTCTTCTTGCAAGCTCTTCAGTTACGGGAAACATGCCATTTTTGAATCCGAACTTCGTCATATAAAAGGGTTGAAGGTGGATGGGTCTGAAATAGTCTCTGCACTGAACACCATTGTCATTGAGATATTTCATGAAGTTGTCTCTCTCTATCTTTTCATCAAGTCTTATGACATATACGAACCAGCCGATACTAGTAGCATAGTCTGCCACAAAGGGAGTCTCTACTCCATCAATCTTTGAAAGCAGTTTTCCGTATCTGTCGGCAACTCTCTGACGCTTTGCTAAAATATCATCAATCCTTTTCAACTGCTCTATACCCAGTGCTGCCGACATCTCGTCCATCCGATAATTGTAGCCCAATCTCACATGTTCAAGCCAATTTTCTGATGTACCCCTTCCCTGATTCCTCATGCTTTTCGATAATTCGGCAATTTTGCTGTCGTCAGTGACAATTATTCCGCCTTCTCCAGTTGTGATTTGCTTGTTAGGATAGAATGCAAATGCACCTGCGAGACCGAAAGTGCCGGTTCTACGCCCCATAAAGGAGCTTCCCAGCGCCTCGCAAGAATCCTCTACGATTTTTACGCCGTTTCTGTTACAGACACCTTCTATCCCGTCCCATTCAAGGGGATGACCAAAAATATCGACCGCCATGAAAACATCTGGAATGAAGGGTCCTAACTTAATTTGATCTGTATTCAAACCGTTTTTCGAATAATTGCCGAGAGCATCTTCCAAAGTCTCTGGAGAGATGTTGTATGTTGACTCGTCAATATCTGCGAAAACAGGAACGGCACCTTCGTATATTGCAACATTGGCTGAGGACACAAAAGTGAAGGAACTCGTGATCACCGTCTGGCCCTGTTTCAAGTCGAGAGAGCGAACTATAAGATGAAGGGCGCTGGTTCCGCTGTTAACTGCAACTGCATGTTTGACCCCTATATATTCCGCCAATCTCTCTTCGAACTCCTCAACTTTGGGGCCGATAGATAAGATTCCACTACTCATTAGATCGGTAACAGCGGTGATTTCCTTTTCAGTCACGTCGGGTTTGGAAAGGGGAATGAACATCATTTCACCTCCTGGGGAGATTTTGAAAAGAGAGAGAGTAGAAGACCTAACATAAATGACCACAGTGCAGCCAGACCAACCTGAAAGTCCTTCGGCAATACGAATGTAAGTGTGTGGGCCGGTATCCAGAACCACACCAAAGACAACAGAGCTTTGTCAAGGTTCTTCCAGTTCTTCGTTTGAAGGACAAGATTATCAAGTAACCTATGAAAAATGACTAAGAAAACTCCAAATTGAAGATTCATTGATATAGAGCGAGTGATTGCATTTAGGAGTACGCTTTCGACAAAAACTTGTGGAAGGACTCTGTTTATCACTAGAGAAGATACGAATCCTTCGTAACCGATAAACGCGATCTTTATGAAGATAGCCAGAAAAGCCCATTCTAGCGCCTTCAAAACCATGAGGGAAGCAGAGAAATTTGCCTTAGTACCTGCAATCTTTGCACTGACATAATCGCCTAGAGTGCCGAGAATTGAGAACTGAATCATTGCAGAAACAAAGGGGAAATCCCTGACAAATTCAACATACCATCTCATCGAAAATCACACCCGGCACTTATTTCAACTGTGGCATCGTCGACTATTTCGGCCGTAATTTTGTTCAGCTCATCAAAATCGTTGTTATCAACGGCTGCCCTAAGGCGACTGGCTATCGTAAGTAAGGTCTTTTCATCCATTGCTTCCTTTGTCTTTAGGCGAAAAATCTTCGGATGCTTCGTCTGAATGAATTCCTCGTTTGAGAGGACAAGTTCCTCGAATAATTTCTCGCCCGGTCGAACTCCTGTGTACTTTATTTCTATTTCTTGCTGCGGTACGTATCCCGCCAGTGTGATCATCTCGTTTGCAAGGGAAGAGATCTTGACGGGTTCTCCCATATCTAGCACGAAGACATCTCCACCTCCTGAGTAAGCTCCTGCCTGAAGCACAAGAGATACGGCTTCTGGGATAGTCATGAAATACCTAGTCATTCTGGGATCAGTCACTGTAACGGGACCGCCCGACTGAATTTGCTTCTTGAAAAGAGGGATCACACTCCCGCGGCTCCCCAATACATTTCCGAATCTCACTATACCGAATTTTGTTTTGCTCCTTGATGAGATCGATCTGACGAACTCTTCTGCGATTCTTTTCGAAACACCCATAACCGAACTTGGCTTCACTGCCTTATCTGTTGAGATAATGACCACAGTCTCAACGCCAAATTCGCTTGCCAAGCCTGCAATGTTGTAAGTACCAAGTGAATTCACTCGGAATGCCTCGGTCGGATTTTCCTCCATCAGAGGTACATGTTTGTGAGCGGCGGCGTGGAAGACGACTTCGGGTTTAACCGCCTCAAAGATATACCTCATTCTTGATGAATCGGCGACATCGCAGATCAGTTGGCATAGGTTGAGATCAGGGAACATTGTGCCTATCTCCTGCCTTATCTCATAGATACTGTTCTCTCCCTTTCCAGCTAGTAGGAGTCTCCTGGGTTCGAGAGGGGCTATCTGACGACACAGTTCGCTACCAATGCTTCCTCCGGCGCCGGTTATTAGCACGTTTCTGCCAATTATATAGTCCTTGAGCGACCCCAAATCTATTTGAACACTCTCCCTTCCAAGGAGGTCTTCAATGTTTATCTCTCTCAAATATCCCAGTTTGGCCTTGCCGTCCATTATCTCTGTTATGCTTGGTAAAGTCTGGACTTTAACCTTTTCCACATCAATTCTTGAAAAGATTCTCCTCAGAGCGGCGGCATCGGCGGAGGGGATCGCGATAATTACCTTTCCAACTCCCATCTTGTCAACCAAATTCATGATTTCACTTGTATTGCCTAGCACGGGAATTCCACGAATTCTCTTTCGAAGCTTTCGAGGTGAGTCGTCTATGAACCCAACAACAAATCCATGTCCTGGATGGCGGGACAATTCTTCGGCTATAGAAGTTCCAGCGTCACCGGCCCCAACTATGAAGACTCTCTCTGCAGAAGAGACAATCTGATGGTTCCTGCTCAAGATACTCAGCCAGAGAATTCTTGACCATATTATGAGAAATACCGAGATGATGGCTGCCATGGTAGATACTGTGAAGGGCACTGTAAGAAACTTTACATTAAACAGATTTAGAAGTCTTCCCGCAGCAAATCCGACCGCATAACCAACTGCAACTGCCCTAAGTATAATGAAATAATCTCTGAAGTAACTGTAACTCCAGGCGATTCTGTATACGCCATTTAGAATAAGAGAAGCGACAATAAAAATACTGAAATATATTCCATTACCGAAAAATTGAGGTTCATCCAGAGTGAAGATACCGTATCTGAAGTACATACCCAATATGTACGCAAAATATACTATCGCTGAATCGAGAATCAGAAGCATTAGGTTTCTTCTGAAGCTGGATAGTTCACCGAGTTTTATCAAACTCCTCACCTCATGGAGATTCTAGCACACAAGGGGCTATGTTAGAAGATTAGCAGCTTTCTGAGGCTGTCTTGAACCAGATTTTCAAAGTCAGTTCACAATGAATCTATTATCTTGATTAGCGACACTGATAGCAACCTCGGCGGATTTCTCCTTATCCTTTATTTCAAGCATTATGTCGAAATCATAAGGACGACTCTTGATCAAAAAAGAGTTGAAATGGTCCAGATCGATAGCCTGAGCATGCCTCCCTTTTCGTGCCCCATTTTCTTGAGTGCTGTAGTCGACAATCGGTATGCCGTCTTCTTTAGACCATGTTGACCGTGGCAAATCGAGGGAATCAGCGAAATCTATTCCCCCATCAAGAATCGAATGATGGAAGACATCAAGAAGTATCGGGATGTTTGTCGCATGATGAATTGACAGGCAGTCTGCAAGTGAATAAAGTCTCTCATCATTCTCTATTACCAGCCTATCATTTATTTCGCTTGATAGTCCCTTGTACTCATCAACGAATCTGCTGACAGCCGCTTCTTTCTCTCCGTATACTCCACCTACATGAATCTGGATTTTCGCACTTCTGTCAAGATTCATGAGATCCAAAATCTTGGCGTGATACTCAAGTTCTGCGATGCTGTTATCTACAACCTCCCGCTTAGGGGAATTGAGCAAGACGAATTGATCGGGATGCATCGACACTCTCATGTTGTATCTTCTTATCTTCTTCCCGACATTTTCAAAGTCACTCCTGAAGAATTTTACCCAATCGGTCTTGCAGATTGGATGGGAAGCGAACGGGACCAAATTCGAGGTGATTCTGAAGAAGAGAATGTTTTTCGTTTTGTTGTAATCGATTATTTTCTCAAGACATGCAAGATTGGCCCCAACGGTTTCGATCAGTCTTCTTTCGCTGTAGGATGCTAATCTGAAGCTTCTTGCCGAGCTGCAGTCAAGAGTCGTGTTTATGCAAGGATATCCAATTTTCATACGCAACCTCCTCATACATGTATTTTATCCGAAGTCTTGGAGGAAGAATGTATAATTAGTTGGATATCGATTGAGAGGTGAGGCTCGTTGAGGGTTAAAAAGCAGCAATCTTTCCCAACTATAAGATTAGTCATTGTCGCCTTTTGTGGACTTTCGGTTTTCCTTCTTATTCTTTGCTTTTTTCAGTCTGGGAAGCTGAAGAGTCTTGAAACAAGAATAGCCAGCCTCGAAAGGCATCAAGCTGCGCTTGAGATGGAACTTAGCGCAGTTACCGGTGTCCAGAGAACGATGGAAGTAAATCTCTATTACTACAACGAGCTTCTCGATAGACTTATGAATGGCGAAGTCCTTTGCGATACTGAAGCTGTTATACCTGTTGGTCGAACGATCCCTAATTCTCAGTCGCCCATTAACGATGTCATTCGGTTGTTAATAAGAGGAGAATTGACAAAGGCCGAAGAAGATCTGGGATTCAGAACAGAATTCCCCGGGAGGGAGCTTCAGTTTCTAGGGGCCAGACTTGAAGACGGGGTTCTTTATCTGAAATTCTCTGACCCATCGGGGTTTACTTCGGGTGGGTCATGCAGAGTCAATCTCTTGCGAGCCCAGATAGAAAAAACCGCTCTTCAGTTTGAAATGGTTGAAAGCGTCGTGTTTGAACCAGAAGATATTTTCCAGCCGTAATCTTTGACTTGGTACCTTGAAAAGGCGGTTTACTTCATGGTAATGTTCAAGGCAATTGACTTTAACAAATATTCGTGATATAATGTAAACTAAGACGTCCGAAATGGATGTCTTCTTTTTTAGTCAAGCTTGCGCTTCTTGTGTGTTCAGAGAAAGATCAGGAGGATCGAGGCTGCACTTAGAATGCCCGCAATCCCAAGTCCGTACATTTCCCATTTAGCGAGTCCTGTCAAATAGTGAAATTCTCTAATTTCTCTAATCCATTTTGGAATAGAAGCTATTTGAGAAGCAGTGAACTTCTCTTTCAAACCGAAAGTAATCCAGACTCTTCCTGGATCTGTTGCCTCGATCTCAATGGAATACAAACCATCTTTTGTAAGGGTCGAGTCATGTCTAACATAGAGATATGAGTGAGTGTCTCCAAAAAATTCGTACATTATCTCAGGTTCGATGCTCTCCAGCACGAAGCTTTCGTATGCATTTCTGTCGGGATCGTATACAGTAAGCTCAGGTCGAAAATCCTTCGTACTTTCCATACCCTCATTTTCCTTTGGAACTCCGAAAAGCATATGAAATTGCATCCCGATTGAGCCTTCAAACGTGATCACAATTCTTTCTCCTTCTGAGAGAATGTAGTAAAAGATCTGAGATAGATCTATGTCTCTTACAAGGTATGCACCATTCACAAAGTCGTCCGGCCCTAGAAATGTTGGGATGTGAGCGAACGTCGAAACCGCAAAGATTATTATCATAGAGAAGAAGATAACCGTCTTTTGCATCAAAAGGCCTCCTAATTGGAATCAATATAAATTAGTTTATCAGTTAGATGGGTTTTTTTGATCTTTTGAAGATAGTAGAAATTGCACCGAAGTGAATCAACAAAAGAATTCCCGTAAACAGAGAAAAGACGCTTATCCTTCTGAATGGAACTATATGAGAGTTCTTCCAAGAATCAAATCATTTTGGAATGTTCGCATCGATTTCTTCTGATCATGTTTATGTTGATGACTCACAAAGACTTAAGTAACAGGTGTCATTGTGTACGGCCATTCAGTTATTGGATCCGCTAGAGCACTCTCTCAAAGGAGAGTATCTCGAGAGAGTAATCTCTCTCGTACGATCTCATTGCTCTGGAATCCATTTCGATCTCTCCGACCTGATTGTCAAATGGATCGGATCTGTAGAATTTCTTCGCTGGTATCAACGGCGACATGAAAGCAGAATTTGAAACCATTCTGAATGCGTCCAGGTTGCCAAAATAGAACTCCTTGTAGGCCGGAATGTCATTCCTGGAGCCCCCAAATGAGCAGTCCACAGGTATCCAGCCAAAGGGCTCTAGCCAGATTAGGGCCCAATCGTGAGGGCTTGCTCCCTTGGGAGTTGCAAACCATCCAGACTGCCATCTTGCCGGAATGCCCCTGATTCTGCAAAGCGTTATGAATAAGAGGGCTTTCACTCCACAGTCCCCTCTAAGGTTAATGGCGGCGAATTCAGAGAGGTTTGGATAAAGGGCATATTCACTCATGAAAGTATACTTGACGTTTTCGCATATCCAGTTGTAGAAACTCTTTGCTATGAAGTAGGCATTAGTCTCACCCTCGGCAATCTCCTTTGCCAGAGATTTCATTAGGGGCGAGAAGACAATATGTGGAGCCCTTTCGCCTAAATAGTTTTGAAATCTCTTGCCATCGGGTTCGGTACATTCATAGGGGTTAAGTGAAGATGAGATTTCAGAAATCTCGTATTCGAAATCGACACTGAACAATGTATCATGCTTTGAATCTGCTTCCATATACACGGTTCTTTGGGGATAGGTATCTGGTGACAAGAAACAGCTGTGACTTGTCTTAATAATTTTGGCAGAAGACACTTGATCACCAATTCTGGGCACAGGGAGCCAGCAGCGAAAGAGACTACCCTCAGAGCTTCGGACTGCGATTGACGACCTTGCATTGATTTTATACTTAGCGGGTCGTCTGTCGCTTATTAGCCTGTCTATCTCTCTGTGAAGAGAGGCTCTGGTTTCTTCCCTGTCAGTATCTTTCTTCTTCAGTCTGTTTTCAAATTCGGGCATTACAAAGAGAAGGTTTTTGTCGAATCTTCTTTCGAAACGTTCTTCGCCATCGAAGACAATTGAGTCAAGCTTCTTCGCATCACTCAGGGAGTCAAACTCCTCTCTTGAGAAGTCTACGAAAATGTCTGAGAGAATATCAAAAGCCTTTTCTGATTTGTACGGGTAATTGTCTTTCAGCCTGAGGATTCTCTCTTTCTCCCACAAGAGTCTCTTTTCCACTAATGAGGGAAGATAATCTTCGAGTTGATGCTCAATCTCCTCTAAAGCGCCCTTGTAGTCTCCAATCGATTCGAAACAGCTAATCCTTTCCGGAAGTTGTGCTGCCAGAAATTCCATCTCTACCCCTCCTATGCAAAATTCCAATTTGACTTAAGTTGATTATAACAGCAGGAGAGAATCGGAAAAAAGGCGGCCTCTTCTTCGAGGCCGCTATTCTTTTGAGATATAAGGGGTGGAATTTTCTCCACTGAATAGTACAAAGCAAATCTATGCCAAAATGACCCGATGTATCTTCCTTCCTTTAGAGCATTTCTGTACAATCCTTGTTGTAAGCTTCACTGAATTTCCAATGTCGAATTTGATTCATTATCCTTTCCCGTACCCGGAAACAGGACCGCAAAAAAAAGCATAACAGTCTAACGAACAATTATGAGTAGGAAATGAAGGAGAATCATAAACTAAGAAACATGAACTCTTTGCCATATAATCTGAGTTATGGTGATCGTTTCTTGTTGTCAATCGTGCGAAGTGTTGATCAATAATTTCTTAGTATTCAGGAGGTGTAATGATGGCTGAAATTCTTTTAAACAAGACTGTTCCGGATTTTTCGTTGCTCGACCAAAATGGGAAAGAAGTGTCTTTATCAAAGTTTTCAGGTAAACGGATTGTGCTGTATTTCTATCCCAAGGATAATACATCAGGGTGTACTCTAGAAGCAGAAAGTTTTAGGGATCTAAAGAACGAATTTGCGGACAAGAACACAGTTATAATTGGAGTTAGCAAAGATACTCAGAAATCGCATGCAGGCTTCTCACTCAAGCTTGATCTTGACTTTTCTATTCTGAGCGATAAAGACGGAGAGATTCATCAGATGTTCGATGTGATTAAGCCGAAGAAGATGTATGGCCGCGAGTACTTGGGAACTGAGAGATCCACATTTATAATTGATGAGAACGGAGTTTTAGTCAAAGAGTACAGAGGTGTCAAAGTGAAAGGCCATGCAGAAGAAGTCCTAGAATTCATAAGCAATCTGAAGTGATTTAGAGGGCAAACTTATAGCACACTTTTGTCCACGCTTTCTCAAATCCCTCTTCAATATAGAGGGAAAGGGCTTTTTCATTCTCTGCGTTTACTGAAAGGACACTTTCGAGGCCCAAGTCAAGAGAAAGAAGTAATGCCTTTCTTAACAAGAGTCTTCCATAACCCTGCCCCTGATAATTAGGTAATACAGCCAAAGGGCCTATCTCCAGAAGTCCATCTTCATTTACCTCCGAGAAGAATAGACCAATTGGCTCGTCAACTTTTATCAGGAGCTGTATGCCAGAGCTCGGGACATTACTTCTCAAGAGAAATCTTCTCAACCATTCTTGATCGATATCTAGATGACCGGCAATTTCAGCGAAAGCCAAGTTGATAATATTGCAGTAGATTTCTCCGTGAGTCTCAGGATCGAAATCTACGAAATGGATTTCATTGGGAATTTCTAAAGAAACACTGTGTAGCCTTCTCTTTAAGATAAAAGAGTATCTTTCCAAAGAGAAACCGATTTCCTCTAGGATACTTTGAATGGGTTGCTCAGGCGAGACAAATAGATATACCTCATCGATTTCGGATATCATGCCTTTTATGGCATTTAGCAGAGATCTGTAGGCTTCCGCTTGTGAAGTCACCGAATGAAAGATCATGAATCTTCCCTTTCTAGCCTTTCTGTAGTGATCTTCAAGAATTAGTGAAGCTGCTCCAATCATTTTCCCTTCTTCATTTAAGAGTGCTACAGAAGGATGTCTTTCATCTGCAACGAAGTCGTCGGAAGGAAGGTATGAGTCGTCGTGTTCTGGTCCCACACGACGACTGTATTCTATGAAACTTTTCAGGATTGAGTCTTCTACCTTCTTTATCATGCGACACCACCTTCATTCAAGTGTACAACGCATATTCTATCTCAGATCCGGCGTTAATGGAATCAGGAACTGTCGTGATAAAATTATCGGGGTTATTCTTTTGAATGAATTACGGGGGTAGACATGGAGTTCAGAAGATTCAACGATTATCGGGAAATGATTGAAATGGTTGTTCTTGCTTTTTCTTTCGAGAAGAAGAATCAGGGGACATTGGAGGAGTATCTGAAGAGTCTGGAGAGTCAGGGGAAGAGATTCTACGGAATCTACGACGGAGAGACAATAGTAGCAGGATGCATCGTCTTTCCTTACAAAATGAGACTTAGACAGAGTTTCGTTCCAATGGCCGGTATCGCAATGGTGTGTTCAAGACAGGATTACCGGGGAAAGGGAGGAATTAGGCAGCTCTTCACGGAATTATTGCTAGAGCTCAGAAAGGATTTCAAAGTATCGGTCCTTTATCCGTTTTCGAGAGACTTTTATCGAAAGTATGGTTGGGAGGTATTCGATCGCTGGCAGTACGTCAAGTTTTCTCCTGGATCATTGACTGAACACGAATCGACAGGAATAGATGCTTCTGACATGGCATTTCCGGATTTCGATTCCATCAGTTTCTACAAGGAATATGCTCGGACCCACTTCAACTGCACGCTCCGATCAGAAGTCGACTGGAAGGAGAGACTGTCGCCGGTTTGGCCAGATCAGGTTGACAAGCGTATCGTCAAGTTCTCGAAAGATGAGAAGGTTGTAGGCATTCTTGACTATACACTTGGTTTCAATCAGAAGGAAGACACGTCCTTCCACTCGATATTCACATTTGCTTCGCAAAATGAAGAAGCAAGGAATGCAATGTTCACATATCTGAGAAGGCTTTCTCACCAGGTGAAAGAGGTTAGGATGTGGCTCCCTCAGCATTTCGAGATTTGGCCTTATATAAATGAGAGTCCTCAGGAGCATCACCTAAGAGAGACCTCAATGATAAGAATTGTGGACCTAAAGAGACTTAACGGGCTTGAAATACTAAGTGAAGACGTAAGAATTGACATGAAAATCGAGGATAGCCAGTGCTCGTGGAATGACGGCAATTACCGGCTCGAAATAAAGGACAACGCTCTCTCGATTTGCGAGGGCGGAACCCCACAGATCGAGATAGGCATTGGCAGTCTGTCAACTGTGATTTCTGGGAGAGAATCACTGTCTAGAATGGTTGAGCTGGGGCGGGCAAAGGCCCTTGCAGGATACGTCGGAGAAAACATAAGGAAATCGGAAGTGTTCTTCAACGAGACGTTTTGACAACCATTATCGGAGAAGTGAGTGTCTCAACCCAATTAGATCGCTGTCTCTTTTGCCCGTCGACCTGCTTTAAAACTTTAGAGGAGCTGTGTTTTAGATTGCATGATGTAATGAAGATACCTGCAAAATCCCGCTGAAATAGTACATTCTCCTTAGAACAGTGGAGAACAGCTTTACCAACTCTCATAATTGGGCAAGAATTACCTTCTAGAAAAGATAGGATTGTTCGATTTCTAGACTAGGACGCGATTTCAGAGACAAGTCCATCATTCGCTAAATTGAGGGCGGTGGAATTTGCAGCTCAATTGCGATGTAGTTCAGATTATTGTGTAGGCATGTGATGAAATCATTGAGTGGATCCTGTCGATGCTGTTCGCATATCGGTCATTATTAAAGGCCAGGCAAAAGAAGAAGTGTATAATTATCATGTTAGGAGTAACGGTAATTCGAGGTGGTGATTTTGATGGGTTTTGCTGTTAGGAGAAGCAAGAGGCCCAGAATAGGACATATTAGGAATAACTTCATAAGAGCATCGGTTCTCTTTGCTATAGTAACACCTGCGTCAATTTACGGAATTGCGGCTTTTTTTGGTGCGGGAGACAGACTTAGCGGTTTTGGATGGCTTTTAGTAGTATTGATAGCCTTCTGGGTTTTGGTGGGAGCAATCTGGTTACTCTCCCTGAAGGCCTATATGGAGGTTCGCAAACAAATCGGGAAGAACCAGAGCGTTTTCAGAAGCAGAAATCTAAGACCGGCGGGAATGATTTTCAATAGATCTCAGGTTAGTCCCATAAGAATGAAATCAACCTAACTTCTGATTGCTCATGAACCATTCATACAGTTCCGGATCAGAGTAAGTTTCTGTCCATGAATCGTGACCGGCTTCAGGATATATCTTGAGCAGAGGTCTTCCGCCGGCATCTTTCAGCGTTCTTATTAGGATCCTGCTCTCTTCGGCTGAGACTATGTTATCTTTTCCGCCATGGAAGGCCCAAATAGGCAAGTCCTTGATTTCCAGAACTCTCTCCGGGAAGCCCAGGATTCCAAGACCACCCCCGCAAACAGGTGCTATTGCCGCAAAGAGATCCGGATACTCTACAGCCATGTGCCAGGTTCCAAACCCTCCCATTGAAAGTCCGGTGAGGTACATTTTAGAAATGTCGACTCTATACTGCTTTATGACAGTGTCCAGCAGGAATTTCAGATCTTGAAGTTTGTTAAGCCACCAGTCATTCTCCGGACATTGTGGTGAGATCGTTATGAAAGGAAAATCAGCCATCTCACTCACGATTCTAGGTATTCCGTGTTTTCTAAGCAATTGGAGATTGTCACCTCTCTCGCCGGCTCCATGAAGGAAAAGTATGAGAGGCCAGTCGGCTTCTTCTGAGGAGTACTGCAGTGGGAGGGATATTAAGTAGTCGAGCCTCCTGTTCAGCGAGTAAGCAATTGTTGATGAATGAAGTTCCATAGATACACCTCCTTAACGGTCTTCACTCTACAGCATAGCATTAGGAATTGAGAATTCCTTACCCCAGCCATAGTGAAGAATCATCTCTTAAGAAGGAAAATAGTAGTTAGTTCTAGACTAAGTACACTTCATCAAACATCGGTTCGAGTGTTTCTTCTCAAGTTCGCTGAGCTCGTATCCATAGTCAGTTAAGTACGCCTTCCTATCAAACAGTATTTCTTGCTCTCCTTTCTGAATCATCAGAAATCCTCTTTGGAGATTTACAGATGCTAATTAGCTTCTTGAACCTGTTTGCAGGACTTCAAGCCTGTTAATGAGTTTTTTTGATGAACGAAGTTCGAAATTATCCTTGACCTTCTCTTGCCTTGAAGACTGACTGTCCTGCCAGAATCGTTTCCTCCACTTCCAGTTTTCTGTTGAGTAGTACAAGATCAGCAACGAATCCCTCTTTGAATCTGCCTCTGTTGGGTATTCCAAGATTTTGAAGAGCGTTATATGAAGTCACTTTAGCCAGTTCTTGAAGACTACAGTCAGTCCACCTGTGAAAGTTATTGGCTGCCCTTTCCATAGTAAGAGTGCTTCCTGCAAGAGTTCCATCTTCAAGTGTTGCCGTACTGCCTTTGACTTCCACTTTTAGACCCCCGAGATCATACATTCCATCACTGAGACCGGTTGCGTCAAGCGAGTCGGTGACCAAGATAATAGCTTCACTGCCACGCATTTTGTGGACCATTTGGACAAACTCTGGCGCTGTGTGAATTCCATCTACTATCATCTCAAGCTTCATAGGTAGTAGGAAACCTGCCCCGACACAACCTATTTCTCTGTGGTGAAGAACGTTCATACCGTTAGGAAAGTGAGTCATCCTTCCACAACCAGATTCATAAGCCTCTTTGATTTGAGAATAAGTGGCATCTGTGTGTCCAATTGAAACAATAATCTCATGCTTGAATATTTCGGGAAGGACCTCTAGGAAGCCCTCGATCTCTGGAGCCATTGTTATCAGCACGACGATATCGGAAAGCACTGATCTGAGCTCCTTGATTGTTGCTGGTCTTATTGCAGAGGGATTCTGAGCCCCTTTCTTCTTAGGGTTAATATATGGTCCCTCGTAGTGCACTCCTCGAACGGCCGTTCTGGGTCTTTCACTCACATAGTTTGAGACAAGGTCAGCCACTCTCTTCATTTCATTTGAGTCTGCGGAGACCGTAGTGGGAATTAGAGAAGTTACGCCGTGAGTTTCAGCAAATCTCTCCCACTCTTGAAGATCTCCTGTATTCATCGTCATGCAGTTAATCCCAACTGCACCATGCGAATGTGTATCGACAAAGCCAGGCATAGCTATTGAATTGAATTCTCCACCGATTCTTGCAATTGCTTCGATTTTGGTTCCAGATATTCTGACATTTGCCGTGTATTCCCCATCTACTGGATCAACAACAAGAACCCTTTCCAGTTCCATTCATGTCATCTCCCTTCTTGACTCAATTATTACATCTATTAGCAGGTATCTGGGCAATCTGTGAGAAAAGCGAATAGGCCGAGGCAACTGGGAGGGATGTGCCAAGAAATGGGTTGTCCAGTGACGGTTATCCTTTCACCGAGGAGAGAGTTTGTTCTTATTTCCAGAGCAAGGATTTGTTCTTCGTTATTGGCCAAGATCAAAACAGAGAGCAGGGTGCTGAAAAAGTTCAGATACGTGCTGTTATCGCAATAATCAAAGAATACCATCTGTGTAGGGCCTACCCTGAAATGCCCTTGTTCAGTGTCATCACGTAGATCCTGCCATGAAGTGCTCCTGTTCAGGAATCCTGTTCGGGGTCCCGCTCTTGCCAGACCCTAGACCCCACAATCCCAGACCCGCCTCTTCAAATCTCTAAGCAATCTCTAAGCGGCTTTTAAGCGGGCTCCAAGAAACGGGCCGTAGACTGAGAATGTACCAAAAATCATATGGAGGTGTAAGAGATGAAAAAGATAGTGTTGATTACGATAGCGATTCTTTTGATCGGTGGAATGACATTGGCAGTAGGTTACGGAGCGAAGGCAATGCAGAGAAGTCAGGATACTACTTGTGAGAACTTCGTAGATGCAGACGGCGACGGAATAAATGACAACTGCCCGAATGACGGTGTAAGAGAGTTGAAGAATGCCCAGGACGGAACAGGCTACAGGCACGGAGCTTCTGGCGAAAAGGGACCGGGACTCGGCAGAGGATTCGGAAAAGCAGCACAGCTGTAAGAGATAAAACCCCTACTCAATCAAGTCAAGGGCTCGAAAGGGCCCTTGTTTTTCGTGATAATCGAACTGGGGACAACCGACGCAGGAACTTCTCAGTCCTCATTTTGACTTTCCCTGCCACCGGAATTGTGATCGGATCTAGGGTCTTGGGTCTAGGGTCTGGTGAACAAAAGCGGTTCTGAAACATCAGCGGCGGACCGTTGACGGCTGACCTGACAGGCCTCCTGCGAAGCGGCATCACTTCCGGCAATGTTCTTCGCCAGCCTTGCGACCGCCGATGCTTCTCGGTGCCTTGCGACTTCTTCTATGGTCTGCCCCATTTTTCGCGAGAGACAGGGATCCTGACCAGGAGCATTGTCAGGATGACTGCCTCGGGTCCTAGGAATGTGTTACATCCCGTTATCTGAATTCAATTAAGCATCTTGTTCTTCCTAACCCGATTCTCATAACCCGGTTTTCTTAACCCGTTCTTTTAACCCGATCCTTTGCTTCCCCGCGAAGCGGGCATTGCGTCCTGGCGTGTTCTTCGCCAGCCTTGCG